>JBJOKO010000090.1:0-9043 GCA_046046035.1 Bacteroidota bacterium
GCGGTGGAAAAGAGAAATATGAGGGCATAATCCAAGAGCTTTTCGCTAAAAAATATATTCCAGGAAACACTATCAATGATATATACTTCGACGACTTAGGAAACCATAAATACCTGATGAAAGTTCATAGTACTAGACAAGATTCACTCTATGAGACAATTTACTTCCACATAGAAAAAAATTCAAGTGCTTATGAGGTTAACAGGATACTTCTGCCTTCCGGTGAATCATCAAATTGGGAGCGACGTAAAAGTTCATCTGATAATTCCCCTTATATCGATGAAAGAGAATTGGTCATTTACTTTCCATTGTGGGACATCCAATCGAGGGTAAATCCAAGTCCAAAAAAACAGTTGATTACTTTGTATGATGCTAAGAACCTAAATAGTTCATTCCCTTCCTACATCAGCATTGGTAATTCTAAAGACATTAAATGGATCCCCGTAAGTCCAGTAATTTTGGACTCGACTAAATACGTTCTGATTCATAAGATAGGACATTATGAAAATGAATATGTCAACACTGACCAATTCACAGTTCTATGGAGGGAATTTGGAGTACAATCAGAAAAGCAGCGGCTAAATAGTATTTTCAATCCTTCGTTTGGAATTACTCTTGATAAAGTTGCAGAATTAAGAACGAGAACTGTATTCGCAGAATCTGACATTTCTATTTCACCCTATGAAGTCAATGGATTTATTGAGCGCAATACCTTGGTTAACTATATTGCTTATGTAGAAGAGGGAATCGAAGACATCAACAAAGACGGCATTGAAGATCTATACAGCATCGTTATCAGCAACGGAAAAGTGATCGGGGCAAAAGCCTACATAATCAAAGGAAACACTTACGAAATCCTTGATACAAAAGCGGTGCTTAGACTTCTTATAGACAATACTGGATTCAATAATTTGCTTTTACAATCACAAATCGGCAATCGCGGAACTAAAGAAATTCAAAAGGAATCCGATTTGTTGAAGGTTGTTCAGGAGTAATTTTCTTTGGCTGTTGGCTATTGGCTATAGGCTGTAAGCTATAGGCTGTAAGCCTTAAGCCATAAGCTATAGGCTGTAAGCCTTAAGCCATAAGCTGTAGGCTGCAAGCCCCTTTAGGGGCTTAAAACTGTAGCAAAACGAAATGAACGAATTTGTTCGAGCCCCGAAGGGGCGTAATATGATTTTGAAAGGGGTGCTGTTGATTGCAGCGCTCCTTTTTTTTTGAATTCACATTTAAAAAAATCAATTACTTTAGGACTATGAAGAAAATTTTAATTCTCCCTTTGTTGATGTTTGTGCTGAACGTTGCAGCGCAGATTGATACTGCTTACCTCCCTCCTTTCGCTTATCTAAAATATGATACGCAGGAATGGGAAATGTCGGACTCCGAAAATGATCGATACTCTACTATTCGACTTAAAGGGAAGATCGACAAAGGATTTGAATTAAAAATTCGATTGAACATTGGTGATACGCTAATTACCAAAGAAAATCTGCTTGCTAAACTCGAGGCTCGCACTCCCTATGGAAGTCAGATGGTTTTGCAAAGCTTCGACACTATGGGCGAATACTATCTAGGTGTATTCAACTTTTCTCAAGATGAATGTTCTCGAAACGACATTCCAGTAATGTTCAAAACAATGAAGTTCAGAGCTGCCTTTCGAATTATTGATAACACCAATCTCCTGACGATTGAAATTGACGACGATTCATTCTTTTTCCCAGAAGAACTACAAACACAGAAAATCCAAAATGCAGTAAATGCGATAAGCGTGGTTACTCCTGCACAATTAGATAAACTTCTAGGTTTGCCTCTTTCTAAAGAAAAAGCAACAATCCTAGTGGAGGAAGCCTATAACAAGAAATACAAAGAATCTTTCGACTTCAATCTTTCCAAAAGAAAGTGCTTTGACGATTCTTATTTCGCCGAAGAGTTGAGTGAATTTTTAGATTATTCTGAAATTGATTCTTTACTCAATCATGGTTCCGATAGCACATTGTGCGATCTTGTTGCGAAACATCAAGCCGAAATGGATTCTTCATCCTATGCCAATCAATTAAGAAGTCGAGTGAACATTGGATTCAATTATACTGAAAAAACAGAACTCCATCAAAGAGCAAGAAGGGAGTCATTTACTTTAGAAGAATATCTAGACTTTCAGTTGGGAGAAACACAAGAAGGCCCCATTCAACGCTTGAAAGATTATTCTTATCAAAATTCTGATTATAATGACAATGATAAATATGAACAGATAATTCAAAAGCTCTTCTCGAAGAAATATTTATCAGACAGCGAGATTCACAATATCTTTTTTGAATCTCTGGGTGATCAAAAATACTTAATGTCGACCACAGCAACAACTAAAGACACAATTTTAGAAACGACATTTTTCCATTTACAAAAAAATGGAAAAACGTATGATGTGAACAAAATAATACTGCCTAATGAATACATCATCGAAAGAAATAATGATAAAAGTGCCCCTCGCGTATTTGATCGAATCGTCTTTACCGAAGAAACAATAGATTATTTATATCCCATTTATTTTGCCAACATCAACATTTCTCCAAGTCCAAAAAAACAACTGATATCACTGTATGATAAAATGAGTGGTTCTAGCGATTTCCCTGCTCATATAAGCATTGGCAACTCAAAAGATATTAAATGGATTCCTCTAACACCTGTTGCATTAGACTCTTCAAAATTTCTTATTGCAAAAAAAAGACCTACTGACGAATACAATGAATACGTGCAGGATAATACCAGCCTACTCTGGGATGAATTTGCAGTAGCTTCCGAAAAAAAACGACTCAACGAATTCTTCAAATTAGAATATGGAATGAGCATAGATTCTGCTATTGCACTCAATAACAGTCCAAGCATAAGATTTGGAGACGACTACACTATTTCTCATTACGAAATACGCTCCTTCATTGAACGAAACACCTATGCAAACTATATTGTTTCGCAGGAGCAAGGCTTCGGAGACCTCAACAAGGATGGTCGCGAAGACGTTTATAGCATTCTAATTTGTAATGGAAAAGTACTTGATGCAAAAGCATACCTCATCAAAGAAAATTCATGCGAAATCATCGGTATGAAAGAAGTGGTTAAACTTCTTAAAGACAATACAGGATTTAAAAACATGATCCTAAAATCCCAAATCGGAAATCACGGCAAAAACAGAATCAACAATTCTTCTGATTTGTACGATTTGAATCAGGAGTAATATTTTTTGGCTTTTGGCTATTGGCTGTAAGCTTTAGGCTATAGGCTGTAAGCTTTAGGCTGTAAGCTTTAGGCTGTAAGCTATAAGCTATAAGCTATTGGCTTTTGAGTTTTTGAGTGTTTTTAATAGAAAAAAATCAACGACGCATCAGACTTATGCGATTAGAATCAGGAGTAAATTTGATTCTTCTTCAAATAAAAAAACCCTCTCCGATGGAGAGGGTTTTTCCTTTTTTATTTTAATCAGTCTATTAAACTGAAGCTTTCACTTTTGGTGCTGCGGACATGATCTCTTCATTTGCAAACTCTTTGAATTTCTCAAAGTTGTTTACAAACTTCTCAGCCAACTCATTTGCTTTCGCATCGTAAGCAGCTTTATCTGACCATGTGTTGCGTGGGTTCAACAACTCAACTGGAACATCTGGACAATCCGTTGGCATCGACAATCCGAACACTTCATGTGTTTCGTAATTCACGTTGTCCAACTTGCCTTCCAAAGCAGCTGTAATCATCGAACGTGTAAAGCGCAATTTCATACGCTCTCCTGTTCCATAAGAACCACCACTCCATCCCGTGTTGATCAACCATACTTTCGCTCCACTCTCATCAATTTTCTTTCCTAGCATCTCTGCATACTTCGTAGGATGCAATGGAAGGAATGGCGCACCAAAGCACGCACTGAAAGTTGTTGTTGGCTCTGTGATACCCGCTTCTGTTCCCGCAACTTTCGCAGTGTAACCGCTAATGAATTGGTACATCGCTTGGCCCTTGCTCAATCTGCTGATCGGAGGCAATACACCAAATGCATCACATGTAAGGAAGAATATATTTTTTGGAATTCCACCCATGCTAGGATCCATCACATTATCAATGTGGTGAATTGGATAGCTCACACGAGTATTCTCCGTTTTCTCTTTATCCGAGTAGTCTGGAGTCACGCCATCGTCTTCAAAGCCGATGTTCTCTAGAATAGCACCAAACTTAATCGCGTCGAAAATTTGTGGTTCTTTTTCGCGAGAAAGATCAATAGTCTTCGCATAACATCCACCTTCAAAATTGAAGACAGTCGTATCCGTCCATCCGTGCTCATCATCCCCAATAAGGCGACGATTTGGGTCAGATGACAATGTTGTCTTACCTGTTCCTGAAAGACCGAAGAATACCGCTGTATCGCCGTCTTTACCAACGTTTGCCGAGCAGTGCATGCTCAACGCACCTTTGTCTTGTGGCATTACATAATTCAACACAGTGAAAATACCTTTCTTAATCTCACCAGTATACCCAGTACCACCAATGATGGCCATGCGCTTAGTGAAATCAAGAATTGCAAAATTGTGTTGGCGTGTTCCGTCAATCTCTGGATCTGCCATGAAACCTGGTACACAGATGACATGCCAGTCAGGCTTGATTGTTTCCAACTCCTCTGCCGTTGGGCGAAGGAACATATTGTATGCAAACATGTTGCTCCAAGGTGTCTCGGTTACAACACGCACATTCATTCTGTAGCGAGGATCTGCACAAACATAAGCGTCGCGTACATATACATCTCTTCCTGTAAGGTAAGCTTGCATACGCTCAAACAAACGATCAAATTTCTGCGAATCGAAAGGAATGTTAAACTGACTCCACCAAACGGTGTTCTCAGTAATAGCATCTTTCACAATGAACTTGTCTTTTGGAGATCTACCAGTGAACTCACCAGTATCAATGGCTAAAGCACCACTGTCAGCTAGGACACCCTGGCCTAATGCCAAAGTTTCTTCTACCAATTCTGCTGGATGTAAATTCCAGTAAGCGGTAGCGATGTTTTTCAAACCTAAGTAATCAAGGTTAGCCCCTTCGGGCTTCTTTCCAATATGATTCATTCTTTTTTGTTTGGTTCGACTATCATTAAGTACGACGCGGCAAAGTTACGAAGACCAAAGGAATCATTGACTGATTTTTGTTTGCTACTAAGTGTACTTTCTACACTAACTAATCCTTGTTTATTTGAAATAATTCTTCGCTTCACGCTGATAATCAGAAGCTTTCAGATCACCACGCAAGACCTTCGGCTCTTTTACACCGTCATAAAATAGTACACCACACAACAAATCAGGGGTATTTCTTACAAGACGGAACATTTTTCCATCCGGCATCGGCAGCACTATTTCACTCATTTCATAAAATCTATAATTGTATCCTTCAAATGGAGTGGCCTCTATAAACTTGTTGGCATTCATCTCAAAATTCTCAATCTGCAAGCGCTGTGTATCATCATTTTCATTTGCAGTTATGGCAATAAGCTCTTCACTCGTTGGTGAAAAAAACAAGATTTCTTTCACTTTACCCGCATATTCTAAAACAGGTTTACTTGGTTTCGTGCTTACACTGCCACTATTAACCGATCCAGCAGGAATATTCGACTGCGGAGTCTGATTAACAGGCACAGCATTTTCGACGCTCTTTGTATTGATTGTATCCGATTTAACCTGACTACTTTCAGGATTCTTGGTTTGTTCACCAGCGCAAGCAGAAATGACTGCAATCATAAAAGTGTATAAAACGAGCTTTTTCATAACCACAAAGATAAAAGCCGATTTTGTCAATTGTGCTATCCTTCCGACATTCGCCAAAAATTTCCGCTATGCGTATTATCGAATGTGTTCCAAATATCTCTGAAGGTCGCGACAAGGCCAAGATCAATGCAATCAGTTCAGTGGTAGAAACTGTTCCAGGTGTGATGCTCCTTGATGTAGATCCTGGTGCATCAACAAATAGAACAGTAATCACTTTCGCTGGATCTCCAGAAAATGTTATCGAGGCTGCTTTTCTTCTTATTCAAAAAGCATCTCAACTTATCGATATGCGCCAACACAAAGGTGAACACCCACGCCAAGGCGCAACGGATGTTTGTCCTCTTGTTCCAATTAGCGGAGTTACTGTAGAAGAATGTGCAGAATTCGCTCGTCAACTTGGAGAGCGTGTAGGTCGTGAACTCGGCATCCCAGGCTACTTCTACGAATATGCAGCTACAACCGAAGAAAGAAAAAACCTTGCAAATTGTCGCAAAGGAGAATATGAGGCTATCGAGAAAATAGCAACAGCAGAATGGAAACCTGATTTCGGTCCTTCGGAAGTTACAGACACTGCGCGCAAAGCAGGTATCACTACAATCGGTGCGCGCGATTTTCTTGTTGCATATAACGTGAATCTAAATACCACTTCTACGCGCCGTGCAAATGCTATCGCTTTCGATATTCGAGAGGCAGGCCGCACTCTTCGCGAGGGAGATCCAATCACAGGAAAACCAATTCTCGATGAAAATGGCGAACCAAAACGTATTCCTGGAACACTCAAATCTGTAAAAGGAATTGGTTGGTATATTGAAGAATATGGCATCGCTCAACTTTCATTGAATCTTACCAATATCAACGTAACTCCTGTTCACGTTGCCTTTGAAGAATCATGCAACAAAGCTGCAGAGCGCGGTATTCGTGTAACAGGTTCTGAACTTGTTGGACTTATTCCAAAACAATGCTTGCTTGATGCAGCTGATTATTTCTTGAAAAAACAAGAACGCTCTCTTGGTATTTCCGAAAAAGAAAAAATCAAAATCGCAGTGAAGTCATTGGGACTTGATGACCTCGCTCCTTTCAATCCACAAGAGAAAGTTATTGAATATATCATCGATTCAAAATTGAATGGTGGCAAGCGTTTGATCGATATGAATCTTCGAGCTTTTGCAGAAGAAACATCAAGTGAATCCCCTGCGCCAGGCGGTGGATCAATCAGTGCTTACGTTGGTGCATTAGGTGCATCACTCGGCGCAATGGTTGCCAACCTTTCTTCACATAAAAGAGGATGGGATGATCGTTGGGAAGAGTTTTCTGATTGGGCAAAAAAAGGAATGTACTATCAAGAAAAAATGTTGTTCCTAGTAGATGAAGATACCAAAGCATTCAATAAAATCATGGAAGCTTTTGGTCTACCAAAAAATTCTGAAGAAGAAAAAGCAGCGCGTTCAAAAGCAATTGAAGACGCTTCGAAATATGCAATGGAAATTCCTTTCCGCACAGCAGAACTTGCATTCGAAAGCATGGAAGTAATGGCGAAAATGGTAGAGATCGGAAATCCAAATTCAATCACTGATGCAGGTGTAGGCGTGCTATGCGCTCGCACCGCCGTTCTAGGCGCAGCAATGAACGTAAGAATCAACGCATCCGGAATCAAAGACAAAGCATTCACCGAAGACCTAATCACCCGCGTCAACGAAATCGAAAAGAAAGCGGAAGCCCTCGAAGCAGCGGTACGCTCCAAAATAGTGTGACAGTGAAACGGTGTGGCAGTGAGACAGTGTGAAAATGGGAAAATGGGAAAGTGGGAAAGTGGGAAAATCAGGAATTAGAAATTCGGAATTCGGAATCATTTGCGTTCACTTGGGTGCATTTGGTTCCATCTGGTTTAACTATCTAACTACCAAAGGTGCAATCCGCTTCTCCTGAGCTGTCTTTAACAGCAAGGTATAACGTCCGGGATTGATTTCGGATTCGTGCCATGAGATGGTGATTACACTTGTGGTGAGTCCTGATGTAAGCGTGGTCTTTCCGCTGTGAACGCACCTTCCAATGGCATCATAAATTTCGTATGCTACTTCTTCATTACCGAGCAACCATTCGGTTGTGACATGCACTTCTGTTGTCGCTGGATTTGGAAAAATACTGATCAAATCTTTCTTCAAATCATTCGCCCATTCTGGTCGAAGAATACCGAGCGCTTTCCATAAATCTGGAATACCATATCCTATTGTATCACTCGGCGACAAGTAATGATCTGAACTTTGTTCTACAGCATGAATGATCGACATATTGTTGTGCTTCTCATAAACAGCTTGCATCAAACAAGCCACTCCACCAGCCATGACAGGACTACTAAATGATGTTCCATTGCCAACACGAATAGTACTATCCAAATCTGCAAATACAGTCTGTCTTCCCATCGCCATTACATTCGGTTTTACATCACCATCAGAAGAAGGACCAATACTAGAAAAACCTGCGCGATTCTCCCATGCATCAACTGCTCCAACACATAAGACACTATCTCCATCAGATGGTGCAGTGATATAACGCCAAGGATCATCACCAGAATTTCCGGCACTATTCACAACCAAAATACCTTTTGCTGAAGCAATATCTGCTGCAATTGAAGACCTGCAAATGTCTCCATTCATATCTTCATACGTGTGATTCTGAAGCGTGTCTTGAAACTCGGAATAACCTAGACTGCTATTAATAATATCGATACCAATGCTATCTGCATACTCCGCTGCAACAGCCCAATTATCTTCCTCCACCACATATTCACTAATCACATTTTCTGTTCTGAATAAATAATACCTAGCATCAGGTGCGGTACCTATTAGTGAGTCAGGCATCCATGACGCCATTGTACTTAATACAAATGTTCCGTGACTTGAGTAGTTGTAAACATTATTACTTTCAGGAAAAACAAAATCCTTTGTTTCGACCAATGCACCTCTTTCTCTTAAACGATCAAAACAAGGCAACACATCAGCTTTGAGCCATCCCCCATCAAAAACAGCGATATCAATTCCTTCACCAGTGTATCCAATTTCATGAAGCAAGTGTGCATTGATCATAGACACTTGACGAAATGATGGACCGTAAAATTGCTCATATTCTCCTTGCAAAGAAAAATCCGACAATTCCTTTCGAAGCGTAGGTTCGCCAAATTTTTCATCATCTAAAAAGTCAGACGGTTTAGCCTCCAAACTCTTTACTTCTATTACAAAATCAAGTGAATTGATATGATCTAA
>JBJOKO010000091.1:0-9015 GCA_046046035.1 Bacteroidota bacterium
ACGGCGGCATTGGCGCATCTGTTGGAACAATCGATGGGAAGATTACCATCATGGAAACCTTCCAAGGTTTCGCTGCAGTGAAAGCAGGATTGAAAGCGGGTGATGTAATTACCAAAGTGGCAGGCAAATCAGTTGAAGGAAAAAACCATGAAGACATCACAGATCTTTTGATGGGTCAACCAGGTTCTGTTGTTGAACTCACTATCACACGTGTGGGAGATCCAGCACCAATCAATGTTAAGGTGACACGTGAAGAAATTAAAATGAAAGACGTGCCTTATTTCGCGATGTTGGAAGATGGCAAAACTGGCTATATCAAACTTGACGGATTCACGCAAACCGCTAGCGCAGAAGTGCGCACAGCGTTTACAGATTTGAAGAAAAAGAACATGTCGCAATGTGTGCTGGACTTGAGAGGAAACGGTGGTGGATTGCTAAGAGAGGCGATCAACATCGTGAACTTCTTTGTTCCAAAAGGCACTGAGATTGTGAGAACGAAAGGAAAGATTGAAGAGTGGAATAAAACTTACACAGCGCTCAACGAGCCATTGGACACACAGATTCCATTGATTGTTTTGGTGGATGGCATGTCTGCATCTGCATCGGAGATTGTGAGTGGAAGCTTGCAAGATTTGGATAGAGCAGTTGTACTCGGTGAAGAGTCGTATGGAAAAGGTCTTGTGCAACAAACAAAGGACTTGGCCTACAATTCAAAAATGAAATTGACTGTTGCGAAGTATTATACTCCAAGTGGTCGCTGCATTCAACGATTGGATTACTCTCATCGTGATGATCAAACAGGCACAGTGAAAGCAGTGAGTGATTCGTTGATTAAGCCATTTAAAACAAAGAATGGAAGAACAGTATTTGATGGACGTGGTATTTCTCCAGATGTAGAAGTGAAGCGTGACGATGCGAGTAATATTCTTGCTGGATTGATGAATTATTATGTTGTTTTCAATTGGGCGAGTATTTATGCTGCAAAGCATCCAACAATTGATAGCGCTTCAACATTCAGATTAAGTGATAGTGATTACAATGATTTCGTGAACTACGCTGTTCAACAAAAATTTGAATACAACACTAACACAGAGGAGTTGTATAAGAAATTGAAGGACGCTGCGAAGGACGAGAAATACTACGAAGGTGCTGAGAAGGAGTTTGATCAATTGTTTGCGCGTATCGAACCAAACAAGAATCAGGATTTGTTGAAATTTAGAAGGCAGATCACAGAATATCTGGAGAGTGAGATCGTTTCCAGGTACTATTACCAAGATGGAAGACTCAAAGCTTCTCTTCCTCAAGACCCTGTAACCAAACGTGCTCTACAAGTTTTCAGTTCGAATTATTCGACATTGCTTACTGGTCCATTGAGTGGAAAGAAGTAAGAACTTCTTTTAACCATTATGACTGCCTCCCAACGCCACCAAATATTGGATGTACTCCAATGGATGGGCTTTGCCATTGTTTTGGCGGCCTTGCCATTCTCTAATTTTTTCATGTCGTTTGGTTCGTTTTGGCTAGTCGGTGCTTGGCTTCTCAATTTGCTTAATGCGCACTATTCAGGCGAAGAGGTTCGTGTCTTTTTCAAACCGTTTTTATCCGACCGCACTTACATTGCCACCTCAGCAATTTACTTCTTACCCCTTCTAGGGCTTCTTTGGAGCTCTGAATTTGGCTTTGCAGGCTGGGACCTTAGAATGAAGCTTCCAATATTGTTCATGCCCTTCTTGGTGTCTACAATGCGCCCAATGGGTCCTAAGATGTTGGAAAGCTTGATGTGGGTGTTTATCTCAGCATTATTGATTGCGACATTTTTCTGTTTCAGAGTATATCTCGGTCATACCTCGCATAAGGTGCGCAACTTCCGCGACATATCGATTTTCATTTCCCATATCCGATTTAGTATTCTTCTTGTTTTCGGGATTATCGTGTTATCTATTTCTGCTTACCGCAAGGGCGGTTTGCCTTGGCGAGAGGTTGCGATTGCCTCATTGTTTCTGGGCTTCTTGTGGATAATGGAGTCGATGACGGCTGTGATTATGTTGTTCGTATGGGCGGCAGTGGTTGTGTTTCGCTATGTTTTCGGGCATCATAAAAAATGGATTAGCGCGGTTGTTGTAGTGCTTTCACTAAGTATTTTGTTGGGAGGCATTTACTACGTGCACAATGCTTACAATAACTATTTTTCTGCGGAGCCTATTGATGTTACCAAGCTCGAAGAATTCACTTCTCGTGGAGAGCGCTATGAGCATTTCCCAGAAAATAAATTGCTTGAAAACGGCAATTACATCTTGTTGTATTTGGCGTGGGGAGAGATGAAGCAATCATGGGAAAGTCGCAGTGCTATTCCAATTGATTCCCTTGACAAAAAGGGCAATCCAATCAAAGGCACATTGTCGCGATACCTGACTTCAAAGGGTTTGCGAAAGGACGCTGATGGCATGGCGCAACTTACAGATGATGAAATAAGATTGATCGAAGAAGGAACGACTTCTTATTGTTCAAAAGATAAAAGTGGATTGAGCAAAAGACTAGACCGTATCTTTTTTGAATTAGACAATTATCGCAACGGCGGCTCACCGAATGGTCATTCGGTTTTTCAAAGACTAGAGTTTTGGAAAACAGGTTTAGCGATTTATCATGAACATCCTGTATTAGGCGTCGGAACTGGTGATTTGAAGTCTGCATTCAAAGAAATGTATGCACGACAAAACAGCAAGTTGGAAGAAGGAAATCGACTCCGCGCACACCAGCAATACTTGACGATGTTTATCACATACGGTACAGTAGGGGGTTTGATTTTTCTAGCTCTAGTTCTATATCCATTCTTCAAAAAATCAAATCGCGGCAATGTGATTTACATGAGTTTTGGTTTGTTGTTTTTGATTTCATGTCTAACAGAAGACACTCTAGAAACCCAAGCCGGCGTGATGTTCTTCGCGTTTTTTAGTTCGTTTTTGGTGAGGTACTTCCCCGAGGATTTCTGATTTCCGGTTCCCGAGCGTTAGTCGAGGGATGATTTCTTATTTCTGATTTTTTATTTTTGATTTGTCGAGGGAGGCAGGAGCCGTTCATAGCTCATTTCAGAATGACAGAATTTGTCACCAGTCACTTGTCATTAGTCGTTAGCTCTTACTTCAAACTTCAAACTTCAAACTTCAAACTTCAAACTTCAAACTTCATACTTCACACTTCCAGCGCCGCGCGCACTTCCTCCGCCGAAATCTCCAACTCGCCCTGCTCTGGATGCGTTGGTGCTACTATGTATTCAGCGTTTTGGCCGATGGGGGCCCAGCGGCCGGGGTGGATGGGACGCTTGGGGGAGTAAAGTCCTATTGCTTTCAAACCTAGTGCTGATGCGATGTGCAGAGGCCCTGTGCTTGCCGCTACTAAAGCGTCGCAGCGATTGATGAAGGCGATGAATTCATTTAGATCGAGCATGCCAGTGATATCATGGACATTCGCTTTTTCAAATGAAAATGAAGTTCTGATTTTATCACCTTCTGCTTGTGTGCCGCTTACGAAAACATTGAATTTATTTTCTTCTAAAAGATTAGCGAGCTCTTGAAATTTACTCATGCTCCAATTGACAGCGCTGCCCTTGGATAAGGGATGTAGAATGATGTTTTGCTTTCCATTATTTAGTATAGAAAGAAGGTTTTCTGGAACTGTTCCATTCGCATGAAAGCCATACAAAGCGGGCATTTCAGCGAGTGTAGGAATGTCGGTGATTCCGAGTGGTTGAAGTAATTTGATGTTGAGTTGTGATTCATGCAAGTCCGAATTTTTTCGTGTGAAAAAAACAGGACGATTGCAATTCATCAACGTATGCCACCTTCTACCTGTGGCGATTCTATTGGGTATTCCGGCTTTTTTTGCTAGAGTAACTACTTCTTTATCTGGAAAAACATGAATGATAGTATCGGCTCCAATTGCTTTGAATTGTGCAATTTGTGTTTCACTATTTTCTTTGGAAAGGCTGTCCCAGTTGATAAATTGATCAACATGACTGCATGATTTGATGATTGCTTCAGTGTATGATCTTCCGAGAAATGTGATTTTTATTTCGGGGAAATGCTTTTTGAGCACGCCGCAAATTGGCAGCGTAAGCATAACATCGCCGATGCTATCTGTGCGTGAGATGATAATATGTTTAGATACTTTCACCTCTGTTGAGTTGTTGTAGTTTGGTGTATTTGCGATAAGTGGCGTAAGCCGAAAGTCGCGCAATGGTCCAGCCAGCGCGGCCGTCGAGGAAGCCTGCTTTGAAAAGTATATTCTTCAAATACTGCACGCACACTTTTAAATAGATCAAAAGTGAACCTGTTTTTTTTCCTCGAGCAAACAATTCTTTCGCAGCGATGGAAGAGAAATATTCAATTTGTTTTAAATGATCTTCTCGCGTGTAATAGCTGTAATGAAGCAGATCTCCGTGAATGAAAGTAGTGCTTTCTCCGCCAGTGGTATCAAGGCGATCATGAGGATTTACTCCTGTCCATCGTGCGTGATTTTTATTCACCAATCGCACTTTTGTATCGGGATACCAACCGCTGTGTTTCACCCAAGTGCCGCAATAATTCGTGAGACGGTTGAATCTGTATGCCACGCCCTGCGGGCTGTTCATTACATCAAGAATTGATTTTTTCAAATCATCTGTCAGTGCTTCATCAGCATCGAGGGAGAGAATCCAATCGTGAGACGCCTGATCGATTGCGAAATTTTTTTGTTGAATATGACCACCGAATGCATTCTCAATGAAGCGCACACCATAGCGTTCGCATATTTCATGTGTTCTGTCTTTTGAAAAGGAATCGACTACTACTATTTCATCAGCCACGCCTTGAAGTGAAAGCAAACAGCGTTCTATATTTCTTTCTTCGTTGAAAGTAATGATGGTAGCTGTAAGTGGCGTTTTCATTGGATATGATCTTAATCGACCAATTGCAATTCCACTCCTTTTGCGAGGAGGATGAGCAATACAGCGCCAAGGATAATGCGATAGTATCCGAATCCTTTGAAACCGTATTTATTGAGAATAGAAATAAATCCTTTGATTGCGATGATGGCAACAATGAATGCCACGATGTTTCCTACAACGAGGATGGAGATGTTATCCGATGTAAATACATCAGGAGAGTTTTTAAGGCCTTTGTAGAGCTTTAGAACCGATGCACCGAACATTGTAGGGACTGCCAAGAAGAAAGAGAATTCTGCGGCTTGTTTGCGCGTCAGTCCTTGGGTCATACCACCGATGATAGACGCTGCAGATCGAGAAACACCAGGAATCATAGCGATGCACTGGAAAAGCCCGATTTTAAAGGCTTTTGGATAAGTAACTTCTACTTCGCGTTTTGGATTGAGCCATTTATCAATGAAAATAAGCACCACACCACCGATAAGAAGTGTCCAAGCTACAACGGTAACACTTTCGAGAAGTGTGTCGATATAATCGTCGAGCAATACGCCGAGAATAGCGGCAGGAATAAAGGCTACAAGTAGTTTGAAATAGAAATCCATCGATTGGAAGAAGCGCTTCCAATAGAGAACAACAACGCTTAGAATTGCTGCGAACTGCGTGGTAATGATGAACATTTTAGTGAATTCATCATTGGGAGCACCAAGCAGATTCTGCGCAATAATCATGTGTCCAGTGCTAGACACAGGTAGAAATTCTGTAAGGCCTTCTACGATGGCAATGATGATGGCTTGGATCAGGGTCAAAATCGGTCCTCCAAATTATTTTTCTAATTCAGAGCTCGTTTTTTTACCGCGATACATGATAGCGTAAATGAGAAATGCATATCCAGCCACCACAATGAATGCTGGAATAGTAGTGCGACGTGCGCCAAAAAGTGCTTCTTCATCAAAGACGTTTGGATCGGGAGAACCGCCACCTGTCATTAATGTGTATCCAAGAATCAATATACCAATGCCGATAAGCATTAGCTGAAAGTTTCTTTTTTCGAAAGCAAAAGTTGGTTTTGATTGAGCACTCATATTCTAAATGTCTTTGAAGGCAAATATAGTTAAAGCAGCGACAACCCTAATTAATTGTCTAGCAGCTTAAATCCACGTCCGTGGATGTTGAGGATTTCAACACTTGGGTCTTCTTTCAAGTGCTTGCGCAGCTTGGCAATGTATACGTCCATCGAACGACCGTTGAAGTAATTGTCATCACCCCAAATTGCTTTCAAAGCATAGCTTCTTTCCATCACGCCATTCTTGTTTTTGCAAAGCAAGTAAAGCAATTCATTCTCTTTTGTAGTGAGTTTGAATTCTTGAGAATCAACAGCAAGTTTTTGCTTGTTGTAATCAAAGTGATAGCGACCGATTGTAAATTCATTTACTTCTTCTCCATCCTCTGGAAGAGCCGACGTACGGCGCAAAATAGCGTTCATACGAACGAGCAATTCTTCCATGCTGAATGGTTTCGTCATGTAATCATCAGCACCAGCTTTGAAACCTTCAAGTGTATCTTCCTTCATGCTTTTTGCAGTGAGGAAAAGGATTGGAACGTGCTTGTCTTCTTCACGAATTTCGGCAGCCAAAGTGAAACCGTCTTTCACAGGCATCATCACATCTAGGATGATGAAGTCATACGTGTTTCGCTTGAAAAGCTTACTGCCCTCTGCTCCATCTGTTCCAAGATCTGTTTCAAAACCTTTTGCTTTCAGGTATTCTGACAAAAGTGTTCCGAGGTTTGGATCGTCCTCGCACAATAAAACTTTAAGATTCTTTTTCATGCCTTCTGGGTATGTGTATGGTGAATGTACTTCCTTTTTTTACTTCGCTTTCCACGTCAACGGTGCCGCCGTGTTTTTCTACTACGCCTTTTACGTAGCTCAAACCAAGGCCGAAGCCCTTTACGTTGTGCACGTTTCCAGTGGGAACGCGATATAGTTTATCAAAAACTTTTCTTTGATTTTCTCTTGAAATGCCGATACCGTTGTCTTTGAACGCAATCGCCATTCCGTCCATTTCATCGCGTGTGTAGATCTCCACGGTAGGAGAAATTTCGCTGTATTTGATCGCATTGTCGATGAGATTGTAAATCACATTGGTGATGTGAAGATGATCTCCTTCGATAGTGGGATTGCTCGCGTCGAGATGTTGAATGATAATTCCTTTCTTCTTTTTAACTTGAATTTCTATGTTGCGAATGACTTGCTCAATGATGTTGTGTACATTGATTTTATTGATTCGCAACTGCATATCTCCTTGCTCAAAAATTGCAGTGCGCAACACGTTTTCAACAAGCACACCCAATCTTTTATTTTCCTCATTGATCATTCCGATATAGGTGGACATCGCTGTTTTGCTTTGTTGCATATCTGGATCGTTCATCGCTTCGCACGCTAGAGAGATAGTGGCAATGGGCGTTTTCAACTCATGCGTCATGTTGTTGATGAAATCTGTTTTGATTTCACTCAATTTTTTCTGACGATAAATTGTTCCAATCGAATAGGAGAACAACAACATGATAACGATGAGCAATACTCCTGAAGTAGCAAGCATGGTCCACATTGAACTAATCAAATACCCGCGCTGATTGGGGAACCAGACACGTAGGTAATTCACATCTGAAATGGGATCATTTGGAAAGAGCTGTGCTTTGTAACCTTCCGTGAAGAAGTAATCAACGTAAGGCATGTCCTGTTCATTGATGATTTCAGGTTGCTGGTAGCGATTGAATACTCCGAAATGATATTTTGCTTTAATACCAAATGCCTCTAATTCACTTTTGATCAAGCTATCTACGTGTGCAGTGTCGATGCGGGTATGGATAGTTTCCATAATGTCGAGATCAAAGAGACCATCGAGTATGTCTTCTAGGATACCAGATTGCTTGAGGATTTTACTTTGGTTGACTCCGGACTCACCTAATTGGCTGTAGAATGCGGAATCACGACTTTCATCAAGGTTGCTGCTTATTACGTTGTGATCGCGTCTGCCGTGACTCAGTACAATCGAACTATCTGCAGAGCCTGAAAGACTTATCGAAGGATTGCTCGATTGCGCCAATGCGATTTTTTCTGCTTCTTCTTTTTCGAGGATGCTTGCTACTTTGATTAAAGCCTTGGTGGTATTGCTACTGAAATCTTGCTCGCGAAGAATGAAGGTGTTGTTCACCCAATAGACCTGAAGTACAATAAGCCCCGCCACAGCAATAGTGCTGAGAACGATAAGGGACCATAGGTACTTGGATTTCATTTTGCGTGTTTCGCTAGTTTGCTACAAAGTAACGGAACAAAGTCAATTGTTAAAATGGTTTTGATGGTGTGGCTTAACGACTTTTAACAAGCGCGAGGTTTGGATTTAACATCCAAAACGGCGCGATGAACCTACTTTTGAGCCAAGCTAGTTTATTCTCAGGATTGCCAAACGAGGCTGTAAGTAGTATTGAAACGCGCAAGTGTTTTAGTAAATATAGGTTTTGAGAAAAGGTTGAACTAGTTCGAAACAACTTGCAAGGGCTCCTGAAAAGGGGCCCTTTGCAATTAATGTCGGACATTTCAAGGCGCAAAAAAGGTAATTCAACCCATTCCGCTTTATTTAATGGAATTGTCAATAGACTTTTGCCGGCATAATCATCGAACTATGAAAAAGTTTTTATTCCTACTCTCTTTGGTCTTGATCAGCGCAACCTCTTTTGCGCAAACAGGGAACATCAGAGGCACCATTGTCGACAAACAAAGTCAGTTTCCTATTGAAGGAGTAACTGTAACTGTAGTGGATACAGATCCAATTTTAGGCGCTGTAACTGATGAAAACGGACACTTTAGAATTACTAATGTTCCAGTGGGACGCGTTAGTGTACAAGCAAAATTCACAGGGTATAATCCACAATCATTTTCGAATCTTTTGTTGAATTCAGGGAAGGATTTGGAGTTGAATATTCAAATGGAAGAAAATGTGTTGCTTCTCGACGGAGTGGAGATTGTAGCGGAAGAAAACAAGTCAGAATCCATCAATAAGATGTCCTCGATTTCATCACGTTCATTTAGTATTGAT
>JBJOKO010000092.1:0-8957 GCA_046046035.1 Bacteroidota bacterium
TGGGCCATTGTTTTGTTGAGTCCCCAGTTACTACCGAGTGCTCCCCATGTTTGGATGAATTTATCTTTTGCGTCTTGGAGTGTCATAATGAAGTTTATTACGACGCAAAGTTAAGAAAGTTTCTGAACTTTCAAAATAAAATGAAAGTTACATCGCCAAGAGGCTTTAGGTGTAACGCCTGGCGGCGTGTTTAATACCTAAAGGTATGTGCACCGCCTTGCGGCGGGTGGAATGCCTAAAGGCATGTGCCCCCCGAGAAACTAGGACCTCCCGAACCCACGACCTCACGAACTCCCGACCCCACGACCTCCCGAACCCACGACCTCACGAACCCTTGATTTCGCTTTTTAGAGCAGGCACATCGGTAACGGTAAAATTGAAGTCGTATTCACTAGACTTATCATATGTGAATTGCGGAGCACAATCATTTTTATTTGTAAAGCTTACTAAGTAGTCAAAACGGAAATGATCATTGGTTCCGCCATTTGTAAGATCATAGCAAAGAGCTTTTTCTTGGAATCCTTCTTTCTTTACTATAATGATGTAACGGTGGTTTGACTTCATTTTGAATTTGGCTTTGTGTCCTTTGAATGTTTCATCGAGCACCTTTGTTCCATCTTCATATACGGTAACGTGGGCGTTTTCTAGGGCAATTTGTCCTGTTTCGTCCATAAACATCAGTTTGAATTTTGCTTTGCCGTTTCCTGCGAAAGCAGAAGATGAAAGAAGGATTACGCAGAAGATAAGAGCAAGTTTTTTCATGGTTTCCGTTTTTTGGTTTAAACGAATATAACAATTATTTTAATTCGTATTAAATTATTGGAATTTTTTATTGGTCTTTGGAGTATATTCGATGTGGTTTTTAAAATAGAAGTTTGCTTTGATTGAAAGTGGACTTGTTGTGTGAACTCTGAAAAGATGAAAAATAGGAAGTTTAAGAACATAAAAGAGGAGAAAGAATTCTACACAACTTTGAGGAGTAGGGTCCATTCTGAATTGAGCGAGGAGTCTTTTAAACACGGCAGGCTGGACTTTTGGATAAAAGGTGTTTTTTGGACGTTGGTAACTTATGGAGCCTATTTTTTCCTGAATAATACAGATAGCAAAATTACTTTTTGGGTATTGTTTTTAATTTTCCAACTTGGCGGATTGTTGATTGGATTTAGTTTTGGTCATGACGCTTCTCACAATACTGCTTTTAAAAACAAGAACGCGAATCAAGTTCTACATTTTTTTAGTTTTCTTACTGTGGGAATAGATCCCATGCTTTGGGGATTGCGACATATTCGTTCCCATCATTTATATGCTAATGTTGAAGGGAGTGATATTGATATTGATAAGAATCCTTTTTTGAGACTTGCGCCTTCGCATCCATGGAGTAGGAAACATTCTTTTCAGCATCTATATGCTCCCGTTGTTTACATGTTTGCCTTGCTTCACTCCGTGTTTATGGGGGACTGGATATACCTTTATTCTGGGGAGTATAATTGGATGAGAAAGGGTATAGAGAAAAGTAATTTACTCGTTCGTTTTTTCACCTTTAAGGTGCTTTATTTCATTCTAGTTTTAGTAATTCCTTTATTGGCAACAGAGTTTTCGTTCTGGTTTATTTTGTTCACTTATATTAGTACATCAGCGTTTACATCTTTGATTTTTGTGATCATGTTGGTTGGTACTCATTTCTTTTATGAAGCCGACTATTTTCAATCAGAGAGTGATGAATTGGAATCTTCTTGGGCTGTTCATCAATTGAGAACGAGTTGTGATTGGAATCCGAATAGTAAGTTGGCGAGATACTTTAGTGGTGGCTCAAACTGCCATGCAGCGCATCATTTATTTCCGAATATTTGTCACACGAATTATGACCGTATAAACGCTATTATAGAAACGACCACCAAAGAATTTGGACTTCCATACCATATCAAAACTCTACCTGAAATGATGGTGTCACATTTTAGACATTTGAAAAGGATGGGGCAGGAAACAGCGAATTGATTAATTGAAACAATAGTAGAAGAGCATATTATGCGAGTTTTCAAGAATCTTACAGCGAAATTGAACCAGTATCAACTACCAGATGATTCGGGAGTTCAGAATGAAGCGGTGTCTGAAGTTCATTTGGATTTTGCGAATTGTGCTGTTGACTTGTTTAACCCACTTTGAAAGAATTTGGATAAGATAGATGACACCCCATTTCCATTAGGTATTGATGTGCAAAAAAGTTTGCATTCAACAAAAGATGATTTGATGAAATATGGAAGTGGTTTTTTGCGAGGTGATATGAATGCATTTTATGAAGCCCGGAATAGACAATGGAAAAATCAAGATTGAGAACCTTATTAATTGGACTAACTGCAGGAGTCGTTTATGCCTTTTTGGTGACACTGTTGGTGACCTATAATCACGCGAATGTTTCCATAGCGTACATTTTTATTTTGCCTTTGATACTAGGGGCCATTCCAGTTTTGCTTTCAACGAAGGAACAATTACATTCATATACTACCTATCTACTTTTACCTTGGGGCATCACGTTGACTTTTTTCTTTTTTTGTTTGGTGTTCAGATTTGAGGGAATGATTTGTTTAATGATTATAATAGCTCCTTTCTTAGCTTTAGGAACAGTTGGAGCTTTCATTTATAGACTTATCAAGCTCAAAAAACAGGGTAATGGAACAAGACTATATTTTTCATTAGCGATTCCTGTTTTGGTTCTTTTTATTGAAATGAATATTCAGCCGAGCGATCAGATTCATACTGTAACTACGAGTATTGAAATTGGAGCCGATAGAACAGAAGTTTGGGAGAATGTTAAGAATGTAAAGGATATTCAGTCAGAAGAAATTGAAACTCATTTTGTTCATGTAATTGGAGTTCCTAAACCGTTGAATGGAGAACTTGACAAAGAAGAAATTGGTGGAGTTAGAAGTATCACTTGGGAGAAGGGGATAAAGTTTGAAGAGAAAATCAAATCCTGGGAAGAAGGAATTGGTTTTGCTTATGATATTAATGTTGATCCAGCATCAATTCCTCCAACTACTCTTGATGAGCATGTTATGATTGGAGGAAGATATTTTGATGTGTTGGAGGGAAGCTATCACATTGATGAATTGGGGCAGTCAAAGAGCCTGGTAACTTTGACGTGCACTTATAGAGTGACTACAAATTTGAATTTTTATAGTAAGTGGTGGGCTGATTTTATCCTAGACGATTTTAATCAGATGATTTTGGAAGTTATAAAGAAGAGAAGTGAGAGTTGATTGAGTGCCATATTTTGTGGAAGTATTTGAAGTGAAAACAATAGTTTCGATATTATCTTTTTTTGTTGTCTCCTGCATTACCTGGGGTCAGGCGGATACTGTATTTGTGAAATACAACAAGGATAAGTTTGAAGACACTATCAACTATAAAAAAGATTTTGATCAGGATTATACTGATCTTACACGAAATATTATTTACTTGGGAGGTGGCCGACAGGGATTGACTTATTTAAAATATGAGAGATTATTGGTGTATAAGGATTGGACGCAAACAATTGCCAACATTGGCTTAGGGGGAATTCCTGGAGATAGTGAAGAACCTTATAATGAACCTAGGCATACGATTATTACTTCTGAAATAGGTCAAATATTTGGCTACAAGAACATGTTTGTGGAAGTTGGAATAGAGCCAGCGATTAATATTTATGGTGATGTTACCTATACTGATTTGAATGCAATTCTTGGTCTTCGATATCAATCGAGGACGAAAGAATTGGATGGGTTGTTTTTTCAGATCGGATACAATCCTCGATTATATTACTCATACAAAAGTGATATTGATGTTCCCTTTTATTTTGGACTTGGATTGAATTTTTAGAAAATCATATATGGAGATAGCATGGATTTTATATATATTGTTTTACGTTTATTGGTTAATAAGAACAAGGCCACATAAGCGCATTAAAACGCATGACTTTCCCATGAGTGGTTTTTCAATTGAATGTAAGCGTTGGTAATTTTTGATATGGGATTCCGAATTTCGAATAAACAATCTAAAGGAAATGATCAATAATTGGAGGATGTTTTCAAAGTGCGAAATAGCAAGTTTTATTGCGCTGATTGTTTTTGGTGTCTTTCTTTCTGCCTGCAACGACGCTGCTACTAGCGGGCAGGATTCGCAAGTAGTTGTTGTTGATTCTATAAGTATTAACAGTCAAACTCTGAGTGCGGATACTATTTCTGATAGCAATGAGCGTCAGCTTATTATTAAAGAACTTAAACGTCTTCAATTGGTGTTTGCATCCAAGAGGAAAGAGAAGATAGCTGATGTTTTCACCTTTCCTATTCCTTATGGGACAATGGGCATATACATTGACAATGATACGTTCAATAGACAACTACAGAAGAATGATAGTAGCATTACAAGAAGCATGTTTATTGAATTTTACAAGGAAATTTCTGAAAGTGTGCAAATTGATCAAGTGAACAAATTGTTTGCTCATCTTCCTGTTGAAGGCCTTGCGAATAGCGTTAGTTTGGAACATCAGGATCTTGTAAAATCTGAACCTTGTTATCGGTTTTATAAATTGAGTATTGAGAACAATCTCATCACTCTTACTATGGGTTCAAATTCAAATAGTCAGTTTAAAGCAAAATTGATAGAAGAGGAAGGCATCATGGAAAACGATAGTTCAATCTGCGAGCATGCACTTTGGTGGATATTCGAGTTTGATGGAAAGCAATTACAACTAAAGAAAATTTTGGGAGCGGGGTGAACTGAGGTAAGGAATTACGGAAAAATTTCAAACGAAATCAAAGGAATATTGCATCTAAATAGATTTGTTGGGAGAACTTTTGAATGAAATACATCTACATCTTAATATTCGTATTGCTATTTATTAGTTGTGAAAACAATCCTTATCACTGCGCTCTTGATCCAGTTGTTCTGAGCTTTAATGACAGTATTGAGCGGATTCCTGATTATAGAGAAAATTATCCTAAGCATTTTGAAAAATATGGAGAACAAGAACTTGAAGATCATGGAGTAAAGTCATATCGTCTGTTTGTCAACTATAGTTTTTACTTAGAGCCTTGGATATATCGATTTGAAAAGTCAGATGAAGGTGGAAGGCTGACGATAAAAAAAAATTACAAGGATTCTTTCGAGGATTCTACCAGTTTTAGAGATACAGTCATTGTAAAAGCATTATCAATAGATCAATGGAAGGGAGTCGAGGAAATTTTCGAGGCCAATTGTTTTTGGACATTGCCTGCTTTCATTGATCGTAGAGGACTTGATGGAAGAACTTGTATTTTGGAGGCTTTTGATCCGGATAGAGATAATCCCGTCTATAAAAATTATTTTATCGCTTCTAGGTGGGAGCCTGAAGAGAATACTTCATTTCTTATGATCTGCAATTATATCCAAGCGTTTGAACCAGAGCCTGAATTCTATTAACTTAGAATTATGGAACCGAAAATATTTATCGAAACAGAGCGACTTATTTTAAGAGAAATTCTTCCGACGGATGTGGATGGACTTTTTGAGTTGGACTCGAATCCTGAGGTGCACAAATACTTGGGTAATAAGACAATTCAGAGTAAAGAAAAAATTGTCGAATTGATTGAGTTTATAAGAAAGCAGTATGTGGACAATGGTATTGGACGGTGGGCAGTTATAGATAAAGAAACCAACGCTTTTATGGGTTGGACCGGACTCAAGTTTGTGACGGATTTAACCAATAATCACAAAAACTTTTACGACATTGGATATCGACTTATTCCGAAATATTGGGGAAAGGGAATTGCAACAGAGAGTGCTATCACTGTTTTGGATTATGCGTTTAATACGATGAAGCTTGAGGAAGTATTTGCCGCTGCGAGTTGCGAGAATATTGGGTCAAATAAGATCTTGCAAAAGATTGGACTTCATTTTATCGAGACGTTTTATTACGATGATATCAAGTGTAATTGGTATAGAATTGATAAAGCAGAGTATAATTTGAAAATGTTGAAGCAATAAGCTATTTGTCTGCGTGTTTGTCGGATAGTCACAATTAGTAATGAAGAGAGAATACCACCAATATCGTATAGCCTTTGTTATCGTTACTCTAATGTTGATACATTGGAATGTCGTTGCCCAAGAATCAGAATGCGAATTATTATTCAATAAATTTAAGTCGGACATATTATTTGAAATGGAGGAGCATGGTGGTCATGTTGCATGGGATGACGAAACTAAAGTGGCACTGTACACGATTATGATGTCGTGTAGTGATGAGGAGCTTGCGAAATATACAAGCGATTCTATTCCTTTTATCCGAGCGGAAATTTTTGCGAATCTAGCAACGAGAACTTCAGATATTAATCTATTACGAAGCATTCAAAACAATCACACTAATGATACAGCCAGTTTTGTTAATGGCGCAACTAGTATTGTTATGGTTTGGAAGGTAAATGAATTCATGAAAATGATATTGAATGCTAAATCAGTGGGTGACCTAAAAACAAAAGACTATCGGGATAAATTGGATAGAATGCTCCGTGAGATAAAAGTTGTTATTCCAGGTGTAAGTCATAGTTATGTAAGTAAGGAATCTTTACTGAAATTAGATAGTCTTGTATGTTCTACCAAGGAATTAAACATTGTGTCGTTTGACTTGGAAGTTAAAAGGAGAATGACGAGTAATAGCAATTGCCTGAAGAGACGAATGAAAAGACAATTAGGCAGATTGAAAGTTGGTGACAAAGTGTACTTTGATAGGATAAGGGTGATGATGCCGGATAGAACTTTTCGGAACTTGGCACCTATTGTTTTAACAATACGATAAATTAGTGCGTTATAGATTAGAGAATGTATGACAGAAAGGCCTAACATTTTGGTAGTTTGCGGACGAAATAAGAAGCGCAGTAGAACAGCGGAGCATATATTCAAAAATGACAATCGCTTCAATATTCGCTCAGCTGGACTTAGTCTCAAAAGCGATCGCAAAATTTCAGAGAATGATTTGAATTGGGCTGATTTGGTTTTTGTAATGGAAACAAATCAACGAGCCAAGATTTGGGAAGTTTATAGTCATGTTGAAATGCCAACTATTGAAATACTTCATATTCCAGATGACTATGAATTTATGGATGAAGAGTTAGTCGATATTTTGAATGATAAAATGAATGAGGCATTCAAGGATTTTGGAATTGGGTGATTATTTTCTTAAGACTAGACGATGATTGATAAGTACACGGAAACATTTGAAACATGGAATAAGGTGGCACAGCTTTATCAAGACAAGTTTATGGATTTGAACTTGTATGATGATACCTATGACTTGTTCTGTCAACGTGTGCCCAAGATCAATGCAAATATATTTGAGATAGGCTGTGGACCTGGAAATATTACTAGGTACTTGCTCAATAAAAGACCTGATTTTAAAATTCAGGCTATAGATGTTTCTCCAAAGATGATTGAGTTGGCGGCGAAGAATAATCCGACGGCAAATTGCTTTGTGATGGATAGCAGAAATTTGGATAGTTTAACTTCCAAGTTTGACGCGATAGTTTGTGGTTTTTGCATTCCCTATTTATCAGAATCGGATGTCCGGAAATTGATAAAAGACTTTTCGAATCTACTTGAGCGAAATGGTATTTTCTATTTCAGTTTCGTTGAGGGAGATTATAGCGCTTCAGGTTTTCAAACGGCAAGTAGTGGTGATCGCGCTTATTTCTATTATCACAATTTAGAATTTTTAAAAGCCATTCTTGAAGAGAATAATTTCACTATACACGATCTGTTATACAAACCGTATCAAAAGAGCGATGGTTCAGAGGAGGTGCATACTATTGTTATTGGGGGTTATATGTTCTGAAGTTGTTTTTGGTGATTTGAGTTAAAGTCATAGTAGTTTATATTTAGCCAATGAGAAAACTTCTTATCGTTTATTTGATTACTGTTGTCATTTTAAGTTCATGTGGCCTTTTGATCATAGGCAAAAGTTCGGATGCCATTAATAATCCGAAAGCACGGGAATATTTCCGAGCAGCTAGTGACCTTCAGAAAACTGGTGGAAGCGGATTCCAAGAAGCAAAGATTTATTTAGATAGCGCGGATATACTTGAGCCGAATAACGCAATGATTCTTCATGAGAGAGGTTTGTTAAAGTTTAATGCGAACATGGATGTGAAGTCCGCTTTTGTCGACTTAGGTAATTCAATTCTTTACACGAAGGAACAGAAGAGCATTGGGTATCGCTATTTGAACAGAGGTCTATGTTACATGGAAATTTGTGATGTAAAGTCAGCATGTGATGATTGGAAGAAAGCCGGAGAGTTGGGATTGTATTACGTCGATAAGTACTGCAAACAATGTTCAGATACGATATTCGGAACGAATAGTGACGAACGAATTGAGCTTCATTTGGATTTAGTGGATACCGTTGCAAGAATTTTGTCTACACACAATTCTCCGTCTATGACTGAGTGCTTAGCAAACATTAATTTGAAAAATAATAACGTAGAGGATTTGGGGATATATGGCGCATTTCTAGATTATGGTCTTTCTGGAGATTCAAGTTCCATGTTTCTGGAAGCGCAGGATCAGTTTGGTAAGAAGTTTATTTTTTTTACTCAAGCAAAGTGGAGTTCTAATTGCCTGGACAATATTGTACTCGTTGAGAAGGGGCAGACATTTCAGCAAGAAGAGAATATTACGCAATTACACCAATTCTCTTACACAGGGGTCTACAAGGTTCGGGTTGCTATAAGGCCCACCTCCACATTGCGAGGAATTGACAAGACCTATTATTCGAATTGGGAGACTTTGGTCGTTGAATAGTATTTTAAAAATTAATTTAACAGATCTGAGCGATTTGCGGATTCACTGCTTTAAATAGAAAAGTCATGAATAGAATTTCATTGAAAAGACAAATCGTAATTAGTATTTTATGTCTTGTTGCTCTTGTCAACTTTACTGGTTGTTACATTCAA
>JBJOKO010000093.1:0-8921 GCA_046046035.1 Bacteroidota bacterium
CCAACACTCCTGAAAGTGATTTCTCGCAACCTTCCGATTTCTCGTAGAATGTTTGGGATAATATCACTGCCTACAACGAAGCAATCGAAATTGTCGTAAGAAAGTGTTTTATACGCATCGATTTGGCTGATTTCTTTCATGATTAAATCATGAGGAACAGCATCGATAATTGCATCTTCCTTTTGAGGGAATCTGAATAGTCTGAAATAATCACGACGCACTTCGAAGCTACTTCCTAGTGCATATGTTTTAGCTCGAAGATATCTACCAAGCTGATCAGCATTGGTAAACATTTCTAGATCTTTTGGTGCAATAGGTTTTCCAATGCGCAATGCAATTGTTTTTCCTTTCTTCTTCAACATCTCTGAAGGAAGCGCAAGAGTGCGCAGACCTGGATGTATTAATCCGAGTAGATGGAAAATGCGTGAATTGGCTCCATCGAAATACAAAGGCACTACAGGCACCTTTGATTTTTTTACAATCTTAATCGCAGAGTTCTGCCACTTTCTATCGGCAATGGTTTTTAAGTCTCCTTGAAAAGAAGAAACTTCTCCGGCTGGAAATATTCCAAGTGGTAAGCCGGCTTCAACATGTTGCAGAGCTGCTTTTAATCCGCCAATATTATTGTACGCTCCTTTCATTTCTTCGAAAGGATTTACAGACAAGAAGTGATTTTTTATCGGCTCAACACTTTGAAGTAGGAAGTTGGCCATCACTTTAAAATCAGGGCGAATGCTCGCAATCGCTTTGATCAGTGCGAGTCCATCAAGTGCTCCAAATGGGTGGTTTGCAACTACGATAAATGGTCCTGTTTTAGGAATGTGTTCCAAATCCTTTGGGTCGAATTCTAGTTCAACCTCGAGTGTTTGAAACAGTCGATCAATCGCAGCAAGTCCTTCTTCCTTGCAGATATCATCATACAATTCATTAACCTTATCAATTCGCGCAACGCGAGACAATAGGGGAATTATAGGATTGTCCTTTGGAAGCTTTGTGGCGCTTGCTAATGCTTCATTAGAGACGAGTTTTTTCAATTCAATACATTATTTAGGTTGAACAACCAAAGGATAGTTTGCACTACCGTTGGCAGCTTTAACATGAATAAAGTACACACCTCCAGACAACTGTGATGCGTCGAAGAAATATCTTTTTTCACCCATTGGCATATTGCCTGAGTATACATTCATAATTGTTTGTCCAAGGCTATTTACAATTGTAATTTCACCTTGTGTTGGAAGTGCGCAAGTCAAAGGGATGCATGTAATCGCAGAAGCAGGATTTGGGAATACTTTACCAAATTCAAAACCCACTTCAGGAGAAACGCTTAATTCAACTTCTCCGATTTTGAATTTCCAATATGCTTCAGGAGCAGCGATTGGACGAACTTGAACTTTACCACTTACAGATTCACCTTGTACATAATAGTAAACTGTGGTTCCTGCGGCTTGGGCTGGAATATATCCTTGCCAGTTGTTATCTCCGATGGAAACCATTTGCACTTC
Source organism: Bacteroidota bacterium (assembly GCA_046046035.1). Taxonomy (GTDB): domain Bacteria; phylum Bacteroidota; class Bacteroidia; order Flavobacteriales_D; family Sanyastnellaceae; genus JAIXWP01. The sequence goes on from JBJOKO010000093.1 coordinate 1,503, forward strand.
ATTGTAAGAAGCGTTCAAATCTGTTTTCCAATAAAGTTGTGCGTTGTCAATACCGCTTCTATGTCTGATGTAAGCTACTACTTCATAAGGAGTAGTGGTATTATCAGTATCAGGAAGTGGTTGATGCGAGATAAGCATTGGATCTTCTACACCCACACTATGTGTGATGCAGTGAATTGCTCCGCTAGCTGCGATGATAGGCTCATCTTGATTGTCAGAGTCGATACCAACGATGTTGAAGCCTGGAAGTGCCTCATGCCAAATACGCATTGCTGTTGTGTCGTATTGTTCTCTATACGTTGGAAGAATTACAGTTTTATTTACAAAAACAGCGTTGGTATACGTGCGATAGTACGCAGCAGTAGGAGTGGAACTTGGCCACAAACCGCCTTGACTATCTGGCATTGGAATGCGAATGATTTTGTAAGGTGTGCCCCATTTTGAATTGTAATTCGAAAGCACATACTCAATGTTTGCATTGATTTGAGGACCATCAGCAATTCCTTCTGGATACTCGCCGACAAGAATAGTTTCTTCATCAAGAAGCTTCATGTGCATATCGATGTGATGAATCTCATCATATGGCAAAACGTCCATCTTGATATAGCGATTGATTCCCAAATAGTCTTGTGCTATTTGATCAATCTCTTCTTCTGTCTTAACAGTAACGCCGTATGGATTATTCAGATCATTTTCATCCAGAATAAGTTCCGATGCGAAAGCGGTTCCGAAACCATCAGACATCCAGTTGCCCCCTGTATTTACCAAATCATTCGGAGCTTGTGTAATGGTGTGTACATCAAGACCTAATTCTGCTCCAATAAGTTCTGGCGATGCATCATCGTTTGGACGTGTTGGACGATTGTATATCCAATCCACAAGAACTAGATCATCTACTTCATTTCCATAGACAGGGTTTGCAGCGTAATCACGCATCCAAATACTATCAAATTCTCCATCGAGTAGAGTGACATTGTCCAAATTGGTAAAGGCTGCACCACCGATATTATTACTCATCAAATAGTTTTCTGTCGCTTGAGCATCTTCGGTAATGATAATTACGCGAGTCTCAAGCCTAGCGGCAGCAACAATTTGTTTCAATATTCCAGGGTAGCTTGTCCATGCAATGGTCAAAGCCTGAATTTCTTCCCATTCAGCAGCAGCCCTGATATAATCGCCTGGAGGAGGCGACTCAATTCCACGAGAAGTTTGAATTGTCACATTGCCATGAAGTACTGCTTCCCATTCTTGATCCGTGAATCCCACAGGTAGAACAGTTTCTTGACCGAATAGGGCAATTTGTAATAGCGTAAACGCAGCTAGAAGTAGCTTTTTTCTCATACAGGCTTTCATTTATAGGGCTAAGTTAACTAAAAACAATGGCTTTAAGTTAACTCAATATTACCAGTCAATATCTACGGTTGAGGTTTGAAATCTTGGACAGAATATGCTGTCTGTGATTATGGTGTCGAGTTCTTGTGTTAGAATTTGTTTTTTAAACTTTAACCAAGTATCTCCATATAGTCGACACGAAAAGGTAGTGTCTGCATTGGCTCCAGCGATTGATTTCCAATTGTTGTTGCAGCAAACACAATCAAAGTCGGCATTGTCAAATCTAAAATCGAAATGATCGCTATTCGAACCAGCTATGCTTCTTGCAATATTCACTTGCACATAAGCTTCAGGATAGAGTTCTACATTTTGAGTTACCGCCTCATCTGGATTGAACGAACTAGGATTGAGATTGATTTTGCGTTCGATATAGTCGTCGCGCTCCACCACGAGGCGGACCTCAACCATGTTTTCACGTTCCCATTCAAGGTTATACTCTCCAGATGATCCAGTAGAACCAGTTGCAGCGCTATTATAAACTCCACCAAATGTTCCATCTGAAAGAACTTGTTGTTCTACTTCAACAAAACATCCACTCAGTCCACTCCCTGTCCTTCCATCTGTCACCGTACCCTTGAGGATATGGACATTTCGCTTTTCTTTTTTGCAAGAAGCGATTGCTAATAGAACGAATGCGAGTAAAGTGAATGTGTGTTTTAATTTCATCTATTTTTTTAATTTGGTTTGATAATGTTGATGTACGGCTAATATTTTTCCAACAAAGTGATAGGGTTCTTGTGCCCTACAATACCCATGTTTTACAACGTCCATGGTGTAGTATTTTTCCTGTGTTTTTAGCAAAAGGCACTCGGCCACATTTCCATCCCAGATTGAATCTGCTTTTCCCAAGACTTTGGCTAAGTTTTGAGCATCTAATATGTGTCCTGGACCAATATTGTAACTTGCCAAAATGAACTTTCTTCGTTCATCAGGATTGGAGATTTTGTCTCGCCAAAAACGCTCCAAGTGTTTAATGTATTTAACTCCAGCGCGAATATTTGGCTCCTCCGTTTGACTTGAATCGCAACCGAATTTGGCTGCTGTTTCGGGCATAAGTTGCATAAGTCCAAAGGCGCCGCTCCATGACTCTGCATTCGGATTAAATCGAGATTCTTGGTAGCTTAATGCTGCAAGTAATTTCCAGTCCCAACCGATTTCTGGAGCATATTTTTTAAATAAAGAATCGTAAGGCGACAATTGATTGGGTCCTACAAGTGGCATGGTGTAATCGCCATATTTTGCCTCTACCTTAAAGTATTTTGTATGCGTTTTTGCAATCTTTTTTTGAGTGTCAGGTCGTGACATCCACTCATTTATCTTTTCTAATAATCCTGTAGCATTAGTTCGCAGAGCCCATGCAATATTTTCAGGTTGAGAAATAGGCACAGACATATCTAGATCTGGAAAATCCATTTGCTGGAGCAAGGCTAGATTCTCATCGGTTATGGTTGCGTTTATTTCTCCTTCTGCTGTCAATCGAATTAAATCTTCTGTGCTAATTTCACCCGGAGCATCATGCAAATTGATATCGAAATCATTGTTCTTCTCAATTTCTTTCAATCTTGTGTAGAATGAGGAATAGCGGTGAACCCAAATGTTATGATCCTTCAGTTGAGTGGAATCCCCAATTATCTCAATTGTTGAATCTGGCTTGTCGGTAACGAACTTGCGTTGTACCAACATTTGACGCGTTTGGTATACAGGCGCAGCAAAGGATACAAAACGTTGACGAATAGGGGTAACAGTTAGATTAGAAGCGATCAAATCCCCTTCGCCTCGGTTTAGCATGGCAAACATTTTATCCACGTCATCCAACAATCTTACCTCTAGCTTTACACCTAAATGTTTTGCAAATGCGCGTACGAGTTCATAGTCGAAACCCTTTGTCTGTCCGCGGTATTGATAATATGTTGTGGGACCATTTTCAGTAAGTAATATGATTTTTCCTCTTTTGAGGATAGAGTCTAAATCAAACTCCACCGGGGGAGGTAAATTGGGATAGTCGCTTTCTTCCTCCACATTTTTACATGAAGTAAAAAATGAAGAGAATAGAATGCTTAAAGTAAAGGCTACTATGAATATTTTCCTAGGATTCATCCGAAGAGGCAAAGTACGAAAATCTTTTGATACTACAATAAAAAGAGGCCTCCTCATTGCTGGGAAGGCCTCTAATTAGTAAGCGGATTATTGGTTATTGGTTGATTCTACTTTTTTATAAACTTGCCAGTAGTCGTGTTGTCGTAACTAACGTAGTACTCGCCTTTAGCGAAGGTAGTAACATCCACGGATGTTCCAACACCTCTCTTAACAATTTGCCCAAAGCTGTTGAAAAGCTCGTAGGAAGTGTTCGCTGAGAAGATCACCATTTTTTGTTTTTTGTCATACTGAAAAGAAACTGGTGCAATGTCAGATGTAACTTCACATTCAGGGCTTCTTCTAAATTCACCTTCGTAACTTTTTTGAACAACACGGAAGCGATTTAGACCGCTGGTTAATGAGGTTTGAAATGAATAGTTGCTTTTAGCAACAGTTCCATTTCCCATGACTTCGCCAACATTCACCCATTTGTTCCACTTGAACTGTTGAACAATGAAGGGTAGCTTTCCCATTTCGCCAGTTGACTCCCAAACTAGAAGTCCTGATTTGTTACATTCAATTTTAGCACATTCAAAAGTTGGTGAAGGCTCCAAGGCAAATGGATTTGCAATTTTTGGAACACAACCATCTTTGTGTTTGATGACTACTACAACAGGATCGCCTGTTTTGAGGCTATAAATGCTCAAGTCAATTTCGAAGGCAGATGAATTGATTTCGTCAGAAGTAATTAGACCATTCACGGTAACTTCATATACGCAATATCCAACCCCATCTTGTGATACAGAGTTGATTACAAAGATGTTTCTTTGTTGGTATCGGCCTTCAATAACGATAGATCCAGCCCATGAACTGATGGCTGAAAGAAGACAAATTGTAGCAATAACTAGTTTTTTCATAATAAACGAGCGGTTTAGCAGCGTCGTGCCAAAAATAGTGATTTCAATTCAATAGTAGTGATTTGAGTCTAATTTTGGTTGATTCGTGGCCTCAATTCTGCGTTTTATCATGTCTGAAAGGTCTTTGAACACCGCGTGAAACGTGGTTTCTATCTCTGGTTTTAACTCCACAAACATTTCAGCTGCCAGATTCAGTTTTTCTCCCCCTGAAACTCTGCGACTCAGTCCATTGAGACTTCTTTTGATCCCATCTTCATGGGCGTATCCACTGAGCCAGTCATGCATTTCCATGTATTTTAGGGTGTGCTGCATACGCTCAGGAAGCAAGTCGTGGTTTTTTTTCAGGGTTTTGTAAACATTCTGGGAAAATTGCTCCAACGGCATTGCGTGGAAGTTCTTCCATTGAGTGGCGAGTATATGATCCATAAACACATCTATAGCCACGGATGATAGCAATCCCACTTCTGGTCGAATAAGTGCCCGAAGTTTTAGCGTCGCCTCATGTGTGTCGGTTAACTGATCAATTTGACGGTGCTGAAATATCGCCTCTTGAACCGAAGGACTGTAAGTTTGATATTGCTTCCCTTTTACAGCATCAGCAATGAATTGCCCAACCAATCGGTCGTCATCACCATAAGCCAGGTAAAAGTGTGCGAGAAAATTCAATAGATAAAGATTACGGTGTAAAGGTACTAAGTAATGGAATACGACCTTTTAGCATGATATTCGTCCAATGGTGTATTCGGATTCGAGTCTTGAAGAGTCTAGCCTAATTTTGAAAAATAATGAAGAATAGGAATCTAATTTACTGGTCATGTCAATTTCTCGGTTGGGGATTGTTTGCACTTGGTAACGTGCTTTCTGCTCCAGCAGTAGGAAGCGACCTTGCCAAGGTGTACAACATTTCAATCATGATCTTCATTATGGGAATTGGAATAACCCATAGTTTCAGATGGGGAATTCATAAATGGGGTTGGAAAAAACTCAATATCCCAGCTCTGATTCCAAGAATTCTTATTTCAGCCATCTTCATGAGTGCTTTGTTTGTAATGTTCAACACTGCTCTTACTGATATACTAAATGAAGATACCCCTCTTGTTCATAGTCTCTTTAAATCAAAATTTGTTCTGAATGTCGGCAATTTCTTTGTTTTATTTTTCCTCTGGAATACCTTGTATTTCGCAGTCAATACATTTGAAAATTGGAAGAAAGAAGAGATTCAAAATCTAGAGTTACGTGCCGCAAAAACCGAGATTGAATTGAATAGTTTTAAATCTCAAATGAATCCACACTTCATGTTCAATTCTCTCAACAGCATTAGAGCACTCGTTGATGAGGATCCGAATAAAGCTAAACAAGCTATTACTATGCTTAGCGGAATTATGAGGAATAATTTATTGCTAGGGAAAAAACAAATAGTTTCTCTGCGTGAAGAACTTGATTTGGTAGAAAAATATTTGTCAATAGAACAGATTCGATTTGAAGAGAGACTGCACATTGAATATGATATAAATCCGGATACCCTCTCCTGCGAAATCCCGCCATTCATGCTTCAAACGATTGTGGAAAATGGCATTAAGCACGGAGTATCTAAAATTATCGTAGGAGGATTGATTCGAATAATTTGCAAAAAACAAAATGGCTTTTTGGAAATTGAAGTAGTCAATAGTGGAGCCTATCAGCCAGACAATGAACGAGAAGGATTCGGATTGGCTAACACAAAAAAAAGATTAGAACTTATTTATAGCGGAAAAGCAAATTTTGAAATCGCAAATCAAAACGAATTTGTGATCACCAAACTTACCATTCCAACAAATCTCTAAAGACATGAGAACGCTTATCATTGACGATGAAAGATTGGCAAGAAAGGAGTTGAATACTCTTCTTTCTAAACATCCAGAAATTGAAATTCTAGGTGAATGCAATAATGCAGAAGAAGCTATCAAGATGATTGGCGAACTCAATCCCGATCTGATCTTTTTGGATGTTCAAATGCCAGGCATGAATGGTTTCGAGATGCTTCAACAATTGGAGGTCGTTCCAGAAGTGATTTTCGTAACAGCCTTTGACGAGTACGCTCTAAAGGCGTTTGAAATTAATGCACTCGATTATTTATTGAAACCGGTTGAAGAAGATCGATTGGCAGAAACAATCAATAAAGTTGTAAAGAATAGAGCACTTGAGGATAAAATTGAAAGCAATGGTGCAGTGCATGAAGGCCGCCTCGGACAAGAAGATCAGATTTTCCTAAAGGATGGTGAAAAATGCTGGTTTGTCGCTCTAAAGGATATTCGACTTTTTGAAAGTGAAGGAAATTATGTCCGCGTTTTTTTCAATAATTATAAACCTTTAATTCTTAAATCACTCAACACACTCGAAGAAAGATTAGATCATACTTTTTTCAGAACGAATAGAAAATTCATTGTCAATCTTCGTTGGGTAGAAGGAATTGAAAACTGGTTCAATGGCGGACTACGCCTCACATTGAAGGACGGAACACAAGTTGAAGTGTCACGTCGTCAAGCAGCGCGTTTCAGAGAACTGATGAGTTTGTAATTTTAAATTTGGCAAGCCAAAAGAATCATATCATCTAGTTGCTCGAGTTCACCTTTCCATTCGTTGATGTACTCTTTGAACGCAACTCTTTGCTCTGACATAGTTAGATGTGCATTTGATTCGATGAATTCTAGCAATCCTTTTCTCTTCAATTTCTTGCCGTTTGGACCGCCGAATTGATCGGTGATTCCATCCGAGAACATATAGAATGAATCCCCTTTTGACAAGGTTATTTCATGCAATGTGAATTCGGTTTTTGCTTCATCTGTATTTCCAATAGATCGGCGATCTCCACGAACCTCTATCATTTGTTGATCTTTCCAAATGAAGATAGGTCTGTTAGCTGATGCAATACGCAGGATATTGGTAGTGGTATCAAAGTCGACAATACAAATGTCCATTCCATCGTGCACATTGGTGTTTTTCATTTTCTTATTCAAAAGAAAATTAATCTCTTTATCCAATGTCACAATTAGAT
>JBJOKO010000094.1:0-8884 GCA_046046035.1 Bacteroidota bacterium
AAATATCTACGACCTGTCTAGCGATCCTGTTCAATATGCTACTGAGCGTTGTGATTTGGTGAATTCCATTCTTCCGAATTTGGTGTTGAAATTCCAAAACAACAATAAGAGTTACCAAGAATTGCTTCAAGCGTATTTGACTACTACAGGGGAATATGGCATTCAATTGCGTGTAATGACACGTCAGATTGGTGGTGTACACTACGACAGAAGTTTCTTTGGACAAAGCACAGATAAGAAGCCATTGACTCCAGTGGAAGAATCTAAGCAAAAGAAGGCAATGGATGCTTTGGCGAAATATGCATTTGCACCGAATGCTTTTGATGCTGCGAATGGAGTTTACAATTACTTGCTAGCTCAACGTCGTGGGTTCAGTCACTTCAGTGAAGCTGATGATCCAGATATTCACGAGCGTATTTTGAATATGCAATCAGAATGCTTGAGTCACTTGTTACATCCTAATGTGTTGACTCGTGTAATTGATAGCAAAATGTATGGCAATACATACACGCTTGATAAAGTGATGATGGATTTGACCAACGCTATTTTCCAGGCGGATGCTAAGATTTCAGTAAATACTGTTCGTCAGAATTTGCAAGTAGAATACATCAAGCGATTGGGAAAAATGTTTGATGAGAAATCACAACACAATAATGTATCTAAAGCGATGGCTATTTCTGAGTTGAAGAGAATAGATACTTTAGAAAGCACTGGTGTTTCTCCAGATGCACTTACAAAGGCACACAGAGATTATGTTCGTCTTTTGATAAAGGAATTGCTGGATAACGCAGTAGTTCGATAAAAGAAGAGAAGAAAAAAAAGAGTCCCGAAAGGGACTCTTTTTTTTATATCTACTAGATGAGAATCTTTATGGTCGATGTTTTTCCATTGTTCCCTTTCAGAACAATAATATATGTTCCAGTCGATAGATTGATTGCTTTGGTGCTTGTGCCTTTTGAATAATTCCATTTACTAATAAGCTGCCCTCCGATGGTGTAGAGAGCTGCATTTCCGGAATTCAAAGAGCTTATTGCAATTTCATTTGTATTGTCTTTATACCAAGCTTTTGCCGAAGCATTCGCAGCCTCATTGATACCCACGAATTCTCCATAAGATATCTCTGCTGTTTTCATAAGAACAGGACTCTTATCTGCATTGGCATACATTTCTTCGAATGTATTGATAGGTTCTGTATCCAATTGAAATAGTTCTGTTGTCCAGTTTGGAGGAACACTTTGGAAGTATACTTGAGCAGTAACAGTTACTGGTCCATCATATCCATTGGTTGGAATGCGGTAGTAGGTTCTGTCTGTTCCGCTGCCTGAAGTAGGGTCATTGTTGAAGTTTTCGTCAACAACATTCAGTACAACTTCAGTGGTGTCGTACACGGGATGAGTATTAGAAAAACCGCGTGGTACAAGGCGATTGTCTTTAAGATGTGATGCGCCACGCTCTAGAATGGTTGTTCGGTTTCCGTTTACATCACCCATTACCATTTCATAAATCTGAACTTGGTTTTCTTCACGAATGTGGGTGTAATGCGGTTCGAATGTAGCGTCTTCACCTATTACAGTTTGATCAGCATTGAATCCACCAGATTGGAAAATCACATTGTTATCTTCATCACGTACCGTTACGAAAAGACTCATTCTTCTAGAAGGATAGCCTGATGGAAGTTTATGACCTGTGAGGTTTGTCATGAAGACGTTGAAGTAAAGCGAATCGGCATCTCGTCCTTCGTTGTTGACTTGAACAGTAACCGAATGCTGTTGAAGTTGCGCGATAGTTTTATTGATGGTTTCATCGTACGTTTCATCATCAGCTACAATTCCGAGTTGATCTTTATTTTCTTTCATCAATCGAAGCATTAGGGCATTTCCTCCAACTAGCTCGTGCTGGCCAAAAGGAAAGCGGGGAGGGGTGTCGTAGCCTGCAGCGAGAACAACGTTTGTTTTAGGAACGCGCGGAATGTGGCAGGATTGACAAGTTGTGTTTTCAACAGAGTAATCGCTATTCAACCATTCATGCCAAGTAGCTTGTTCGACAAATTCGCTACCGGTTAGTTGACCAGACAGGTCTACGGTTTGCGTAACGAGAGAGTGGCATGCAGCGCAGAGTTTGCTATCAACTATATGAGCTCCATGTTCTGGAGTGTAACCACTAGATAATGCCATTGGCGTTACAAGAGCATCGATGTATGGACCATAGGAAACTAGGTTTGGACTAAATGTTAGTTGTCCAGTATGCAATGCAACTTCAGGTTGCGGAGTTTGTCTGTGACATGCTAGGCAGCTTACACCATCCAATGCAGTTGAATCTTCAATCATTTCAGCGATGCTATAATGATCTTGTCCTGCGGCTTGCGCAGCGAAGCGTCCCATAGGTGCGTGGCATTTTGTGCAGAGCGATTCGATTTCTTGTTGATGTGCGGGGTTGATTGTTATTTCATGACTAACCTTTGCTCTCCAATATGGATCCTTTGCAGAATTGGCCATCATGCTAGTTCTCCAATCGTCGACAACGTTGATGTCATTGCCCATTGCGTCAACGCTTGCAATTCCTGCGGCATCTTTACCGTGACAATGATCGCAGTTACCTGCAGAGGAAAACATGGAATTTTCACCTTGATACAATGAGTCAATGGTGCCACCTCTTAGTTGATGGTAATGTGATTTCTTTTTTTCTGCATAGGGAGTCATTTGCAGATATAAAAAAGCGCACGCGGCTACACCCACAGCGAATGCAAAAGACTTTGCTCTGGTTGATGGTTTCATGAAGTAAATATAATAAAAGTTCGGGAGGTCGGGAGTTCGTGGGGTCTTGGGTTGAAAAAATAAAAACATTCACCTATAAGCCGAGTTTTGTTCTTGCATTGCTGCAAGCCTCCATCATTTATCTATGCGACCTACCCTCCGAGACCGAACGAGCAGCCCTTCACCTAGCCGAAACTAGGATCCCCGGTCTACATGGTCTTACAGCCTTCAAGGTTTTCCAATCTTATCTATCACTAAATAAGATAGCCGGCTCTTACCCGGCTTTTTCACCCTTACCTCATCAATGATGAGGCGGTTTTCTTTTCTGTGGCACTCTCTGTGACGATAAAATTACTTTTTACGCCCCCCCACTTTTCACAGGGTGAAGTGCTCTGCGCTGCCCGGACTTTCCTCCCTTATTTTTCAAAGAGCGATGAAGCGGTGAATGTTTTCGGTGCAAAAATAGTGAATAACTCTGTTGATATATACGAATTGACCTACTGTTCATTTTTAATTGAGGTGGCTACTTTTGAATGGCAGAAATCGTAAACCTAATACTGATACATCCATGCTGACGATTTTTGGAAGAAAGAAACTTACCACCGAAAGAACGGCCCACATATTCACCCATACGATCATCGAAACTGTTGAAAACGGTTTCCCTGAAGTAGCTGGTTTTATCAATGATAGTCCTGAATTCATCATTCCACCGAATGTAAATAAGGATGACATTGGAAGATTCTTGTTGATTGTAATCGCAGGTAATTTTAACTATATCCCACAACACTTCACTGATGGTCAGGACAAAGAAATTATTGAACATTGCGTTCAAAAATTAGCTCCTGTATTCGATATGACTCCAACTGAATTTTCAGTAAAAGTGAGAGAGTACCAAAGCTTCATGTGTCGTGTTAATTCACCTTCAAAGAATACTCTTTATGCGATGAGCAAAGCAGTTTTCTTTAAGTATGATCTTATCGAGTGTCAAGACGAGTACTTCCGCTCAATGAAAACACCTAATCCAATTTTCTGCAAAAATCTCGATGAGGTAATGCGCAATTTCCTTTGGGATTGGGAAGCTTTCAACGAAAAGTACAAAGTCATCAATCAAAACGCAGCTTAATAAAATTACATAGTATTTTTGATGCCGCTCCACAAAAGGAGCGGCATTTTTAATTATGGCAATCAGTAATGTTTTCTCTATCTCCGAAAGTTTTTTTCAAGCAATAATCGCTTACCTACCTACACTAGCTTCTGCTCTAGGAGTCTTGGTCGTTGGTCTGTATTTGGCCAATTGGGTTACACGACTTGTTGGAGTAGCGATGAAGAAACGCGAATTGGAAGTTTCGCTTCAAAGCTTTGTTAAAAGTCTTGTCAATGTGACCTTGAAAGTTTTGTTGTTGGTGACGGTCGCCGGAATGTTAGGAATTCAAACAACTTCATTTGTAGCTGTTCTTGGTGCTGCTGGATTGGCGGTAGGACTTGCATTGCAAGGTTCGCTTTCAAATTTTGCTGGTGGTGTTTTGATATTATTCTTCAAACCTTATAAAGTAGGAGACACCATCACAGCAGAAGGTCATGTTGGTAAAGTTAGTGAGATACAAATCTTCAATACGATTCTCCTAACAAATGAAAACCGAACGGTCATTCTGCCCAATGGCCAAGTTTCAAATCACACGATTGTAAATCATACACGTAAGGGAAGTTATAGAACAAGCATCGATCTCTATCTTAGTCCAAACGTTGATGTGAAAAATCTAAGAACATTGTTAATCAATGTAATGGATAAGAAAGATGAAGTGATTGATGAACTTGGAGTAAAGGTAGAAATTGGAAAAATCGGAGCGGGCTATCTATTGGTTCATCTCAGATATTTCACCGAGCCGCATCATACCGACGATGTGAAATGCAAGGTTATGGAAGAAGTGATTCAAACGCTTAATGACAACAATATCAAGTTGATTGATGATTTCACCGGCCGAACTTTCTCGGAACCGATATGATCCAACGAAACCAAGTGAAGCCAAATGCACCCGAGTGCACCCGAATGAAGCCAAATGAATTCAAATGCACCCAAATGCACCCGAGTGAATTCAAATGCACCCGAGTGAACCCAAATGCACCCAAATGCACCCAAATGAATTCAAATGCACTCGAGTTAAATTCATTTGAGTTCACTTGATTCCACTTGTGTTCATTTGTGTTCACTTGTTTCCACTTGTGTTCATTTGTGTTCACTTGATTCCACTTGTGTTCACTTGTGTTCACTTGTTTCCACTTGTGTTCACTTGTGTTCACTTGTTTCCACTTGTGTTCATTTGTGTTCACTTGTTTCCACTTGTGTTCATTTGTGTTCACTTGTGTTCATTTTAGTTAACTTTCAAATCCACGATCGGATTCTCGTTTGAGGTCTTTTTCTTTTACGTCGGCGCGTTTGTCGCGGTGGTTTTTACCTTTTGCTAGGGCGATTTTCATTTTAGCCCAACCTTTTTCACTGATATAGATGGATACTGGAACAACGGTGACACCGGTGTCTTTTAGCTTCCTATTGATCTTTGCAAGTTCTGTCTTATGTAGTAGCAGTTTTCGTTCTCCGCGTTCTTTGTGGTGCGCGTAGCCGGCATTGGCATAGGGAGAAATACTCATGTTGATTATGATGAGTTCGCCGTTTTTAATTTTACAATACGCTTCGGCAATATTCGCCTTCCCGGCGCGGATACTCTTGATCTCCGTGCCAGTAAGTACCATCCCCGCATCGAATTCATCGAGCAAGAAGTACTGAAACTCTGCCTTTCTATTTTTTATCTCAAAAGCCAAAATACTGGTTACTAATTACTGGTTACTAATTACCTATTACCTATTACTTACTACCTATAACTTACAGCTTACAGCCTATAGCTTACAGCCAACAGCCAACAGCCAACAGCTAACAGCTAACAGCCGTAAAGGTACGTGTTTTTCTTATTTTGAAATGCGGGGAATCGTTTGTACATTCACACTATATGAGTAAAAAGCCCAATGCACGCAGTATTTGGAGGCGGTGGCGCTATTTTTTTCCGTTTCTACTCTTAATACTGCACTTTAAGAAAAGCCATTTAGTACTGCTTTTGTGGGTGCTTTTGTTTGGTTTTACTTCTGGTGTATTGGCTTCTAAATTCGGAGTTCCTTATCAATTCCTTGTTCCTGAATACCGCGGTGCGAGCGGGTTAATTGCGTTTGGGATTGTTGGGTTTGCGTTAGGAGGATTTATTACTGCATTCAATTTATATAGCTATATCATGCATGGATATCGCTTTCCATTTATTGCAACTTTGAGCAGACCGTTTCATAAATTCTCATTGAATAATTTTATTCTTCCAGGGATATTTATAGCGAGCTATGCCTTTAGCAGTGCGCATTTTCAGATAACGAAAGAATTTTTTGCTCCAGCGAAAGTAGCTTTGAATATTCTTTCATTTATTCTTGGAATCATTGTCTTTCAGGGATTTTCATACTTGTATTTTCATTTTACGAATAAGGATGCAACTGCTTTTGGCAAAGGAAAGAAACGGTATATTGAAGAGTCATCTCCTGTAGACTCACCGTTGCATTTTAAGTTGAAGTGGATTCGACTTCGTTCACGATTCGCAAAATGGCATGTGGAGACATATATGAGTTCTGCCTATAAGATGTCGCTTGCTCGTGAAAGTCAACACTACGATAAAGAGATTTTAGAAAAAGTATTTAGTCAGAATCATATCAATGCAGCTCGCTTTGAAATCGTACTTGTTATCTCTTTTCTATTGATCGGTAACCTTAGGGAGATCGAGTATTTCGTAATTCCTGCTGCGGCTAGTGCCATGTTGTTTTTCACTATGATATTGATGTTATTGAGCGCCCTTCATTCATGGATAAAAGGATGGACGTTGACAATTTTTGTGGCTCTATTTATTGGACTTAATTATTTCTACACCGATTTGAAATGGATTTCTGTGGAGAGCAGAGCCATTGGATTGAATTATGAAAAGGAAAAGATTCCTTATCGTCCTCAAGATTTTATTGCATCGAAGGAAACTATAGAAAAGGATAGAGCTGCCACGATTGAGATATTAAATGCATGGAAACTTCAGACAGGTGAGGAGAAACCAAAGTTGATAATTATTGATTGCAGTGGGGGAGGATCGCGTTCTGCATTTTGGACCATGCGCAGTTTGATGCACGCGGATAATGCAACGTTGGGAGGTTTGATGAAGCATTCGGTAATGATGACTGGTGCATCTGGAGGAATGTTTGGAGCTGCCTATTTCAGAGAATTGGTTTTGCGAAATAAACTCGAAGGAGTGAATATGCGCGATACTGTTTATGCGGAAAAATTGGCAAAAGATTTATTGAATCCGGTGATATTGTCTTTGACGACAAACGATTGGTTTTTCAGATTTCAGAAGCAGGATTACAATGGCTATAGGTATACAAAAGACCGTGCTACTGCATTTGAAAGGCAGATCAATTTGAATACTGGGAACATGATGAATAAAAGGCTTGCTGATTATCGCGATCCTGAACAAAAGGCATTGATTCCAATGATGATACTCACGCCGACTATCGTTAATGATGGTAGACGATTGCTCATTAGTGCTCAACCGATGTCGTACATGACTTCTAAAGAGACAATAGGTGGTTCGCCAGAGGATATAGAGTTTGGCCGAATGTTTAAAGATTATGGCGCAGATGATTTGCAATGGATAACTGCATTGCGAATGAATGCAACATTCCCATACATTTTTCCAATGACAACACTTCCAACAGTCCCTGAAATGGAGATTATGGATGCTGGGTTGAGAGATAATTTTGGAATGAAAACAACAGCCGAATTCCTACACACCTTTGAAGAGTGGATAGAGGAGAATACTTCAGGAGTCATTATTGTTCAAGTTAGAGACTTGCCGAAGTATATGGATTTGGGAAATGCTGAGACATCACTTTTCTCAAAATTCACAGCGCCACTAGGAAGTGTTTATGGCAACGTAACGAAGTCGCAGGACTATAACAATGATCAGATGCTAGAGTATCTACGTTCAGGATTCGAAAAACCAATTGATTATATCACGTTTGAGTTGCATCAAACAAAAGAGACGCAGATATCATTGAGTTGGCATTTGACACAATCAGAAAAAGAGCACATCCGCCAAGCCACAAATGATCATTACTATCAATTCGAGCTGGCACGCCTGAACCAGTTACTGGTTACTGGTGACTAGTGACTGGTGACTGACGACGTACTTCGTACTCAAAACTCCGTTCCTACCACCTATTACTTACTACCTACTACCTGCTACCTACCACCAAGAACACCCACGTAAAGTACGTCCACAAGATTGAGAAAAGAATATGGACGGTGGTTTCGAAGGTTTTGCCTTTCCATAGTTTCGAAGAATAGCCGACAAATTGTATAATTAGTCGGATGCCCCAAAAGAATCCTATTCCTAAGGAAATTTGTTGTCCAAATTTTGTCTCAACTAGATCTTTAGAATTCATTAGGCACATTATCCCCATTAGAAAAACCACTAGTGCGATGAACAATGTGTGAATGATCATCATTTGGCGATTGATTAGACTCAAGGGTTTTAAGTCCTCTTGCCATTTGAAGTATTTTGGGAAGGCGGCATGTATTAATGCAAGAAATACTAAGATGACTCCTATTATTTTAATGTGAGTTTCCATTCTTTTGAAGTGTGAAGCTGCTTATAAATATTGTGCTTTTCAATTCCTTTTCTACTTCCATATTTGCCTCTTTGAAAGTATTGAGCCAAGTGGTTTTAGAAAGGAAGTGGAAGAACCCAATATTATATGCAAGTAGGTTATTAAAGTCTCGTAAATGCTCAGTTACAACAATCTTTCCTGATGGTTTGATAATTCTAGCCAATTCTTTGAAGAATAAAACTCGTTCTTCATTATTACGAATTTCGTGTGCCGCAAAAATGATAGTTATTATATCAAAAGTGTTATCGGCAAATGGAATGTGATTGGTTGAGATCTGAATAGTTTTTGGATATGGAGGATAAGCTTTTCTTGCTCGTGCTATAGAGATCTCAGTGTGTTTTTTTTGGTCGTAAAAATCACAAACGGTCAGTTCTGTATCCGGATATTTCGTT
>JBJOKO010000095.1:0-8810 GCA_046046035.1 Bacteroidota bacterium
GCCTACAGCAAGAAATACTTTGAGTCCGAGAGAGTGTTTTCTAACTACTAAAAGACCAACAATAATTGGAAAATACATAGCGAGTACAGCACCATAACTTGTGTGGTCTTTGAACAAAGGTTCCATCACCCAATGGGCTGAAGTTTTGTCAAAACCATAGTAGGAGTGGCGTATTACGGTATAGATAATTACCGCGAACAGCGGTAGTAAATACAAAAGGAAATAGCGTTTGATATTTTTTAAATCATTGAAAAGATGAGCTGCAATGAAGTAGAACGTTGCTACAAACCACATTCGAGCAATCACAAATTTGATTGATACGAGCGGCATCTCACTGGTGATTGATGTCAAAAGCATCCAACCGAAATAGGCATAAATGACATAACTAATTGGATGTCGGAATATGCGAGGATCAATACTTTTTCCTGATATTAATTTGAATAGAAAAAGTATAAGAACCCCGAATAGCAAGGGTTCTGTGGGTAGATACATTCCAATGCCACCAAGTTTCAATTCCTCTAGGTTGATTGAAAATGGAGTGAAAAAAACGATGGTAAAAAAGATGTAATCTAACTTATAGAATGCAAGCCAAAGAACCACCATTGCTGGAGGAAGCAGCGCGATATAATAGAACTCGAAATAAATGCACACACACATCAGCGCCAGGAATAGACCTGATGCGATGTATAGCCATTTCTGTGTAATTGCGTTGTTCACGAATCAAATGCGACCTTCAGCGCGGAGACGTTTGAAAGTATCAAAAATCAAAAGGAAGATGACAACGAATACAAATGCAGAAGCCGTGCTCATTGCCACAATTAACCAGCGAATTGGATATGCTTTTTTATCAGCTTCAGCAGCGGCATCCACTACAAATTTTGAAGGCAAAGCCGTGGTCACGTCAATCTGCATTAGGTCATAGCGTTTTTTCAAAACCGCAAGCTTTTCGTAAGCGTTTTCAATACGCTGATCAAGGTTGTTATAGAGCGTTCCGTATTTCGAAAGGAAGTCCATTTGATCTTTGATTTTCTGAGCGCGATCTGGGTGACCTTCTGCCAAAGAAACTCCGTATTGCTCAGTGAGAGCGGCAATTTGATCCAAGTAGCTATATACACCCATTCCTTGAAGTGCCTTCATGGAATCTTCCATTACACGTAATTCTTCTTCAAGATTTACCAAAGATGACTGTGCAAAAAGGAAAGCTTGTTGAGCGCGTTCTTGACGCATTACATTACTCACAGTATCAGCTAAAGCGGCGATATCATTAGCAATTTCTTTCGCGCGTTTTGCTTCTTGATCGAGAACTGCCACTTCGATAGAACCAAACTTAGTGAGTCTTGCAGTGATATTGTCGTTGTATTCCAGAGCGATCAAAGTGTTCGCGCCGAGATCATCTCTTTTGATGTTGTATACTGTCCAAAGATCATATTTGGAAATAATGCGATTTCGGATTTGATCAGAATTAATCAATTGTAAAAGTCGCTCAGCATCTTCTTCTTCACCATAAGCCAGAACGTCTTCCTTTTTAATGTCTTCAAGCAATTGTTCTCCAAAGGAGTGTTGCTGAGTAGCAAAAAGTGTAACTGTGCTTTTGAATTTTGGTTTTATCATCAAAGAAACAGCTGCTGAAAGCACTGCTGCTGCTGCACAAACGATAATAATCGGTTTGCGCCATTTGAAAAGCATGATGAGTAAGTTGGTTGATTCCAACTGATTCGACGACGAATTTTCTACGTGTTCGGCAGACATAGAGGCGTATAGGTTTTGGTGCAAAGGTACACCGTTGAAGTTAATCGCGCGATTTCATTACTGCTATGAACTTTTTTATATCCAAAATTCGAGTAATGACCGCTATGAAAATACCAACGGCGCTAAAAATCGCGAGGGTATACGTAAATGATAGGCTTATTATTGTGGGGCGCAGATTTTCACCAAAGAACCAATACGCAAATGCGCTGCTAAGTATTAGGAATAAGGCGGTTGTCTTAAAATGAGAAAATAATGCAATTTTG
Source organism: Bacteroidota bacterium (assembly GCA_046046035.1). Taxonomy (GTDB): domain Bacteria; phylum Bacteroidota; class Bacteroidia; order Flavobacteriales_D; family Sanyastnellaceae; genus JAIXWP01. Next base: position 2,013 of record JBJOKO010000095.1, read on the forward strand.
AAGAAATGTCTCGTTGCAAGAATTTCCGCCAAGAGAATCAATCCGTGTGTGAGCGCATTGATTTTAGCGACGCCCTCTACACCCATTTTGGGTATAAAAATAAGATTGAGAACGATGCTTAAAGCCCATCCCGAGGCTACAATCCAAAGCAATGTCTTCATGTGGCCAGCTGCGGTGAGCAAGGTGCCATAGATATATTGCATTGAAAACATAAAGCAGCCAATCATCAGCCATCTGAATCCTTCAATAGCATCTGAACTTGGCGCGTCGTAGAACAGATACATGACTTGTTCTGGTTGAAAGAAACAATAGAGAACGACGAGCCAAGTGGCTGTCAATAATTGTCGTGATGAAAGAGAGAGCAATTCTGCGATGTCTTTTTTCTCAGCTATCATTTTCGAAAATATCGGCAGAAGCAATCCTGCGAATAAAAACGAGATCATATTATACGCTTCGAAAAAGCGGAATCCCATTGCATAGTGCCCGGCATCCACGGGTCCATATATTCTTTCTAGTAAAATTCCGTCTGTGCGATAGAGCATCATTCCGAAAATGGTCATTAGTGCAAATGGGAAACTTTCTTTTAAAACAGAAAATTGAAAAGCCCCTCTGGAAGTTGGGATTTGACTTTTTATTTCATCTTTATTTATTCTGGATAAGACCCAGATTAAAGCAAGGATGAAGGTGACTCCGTATGCGAATGTTTGTGCATAAACGAGCCATTCTATTTCGAAGTGATGATCTGATTTTCCCCAAAGTAAAACACCGAGAATCATTACTAGGATGGCGCGATCGAGAATGCTAAGAACTGAGTCATGCTTGAATAAATGGAGTCCAGCGAGAAATGATCTAAAGAAAAGAACGAAGAGAGAAAGCACTTGATTGGTTGCGAGGATTGCAAGAATGATCAGTTCATTTTTTGAATATCCGATGGTGGCTCCAAGAATTAGGCAGACCGCTAGATAGAGGAAGGAGAGTAAAATTCGGAGTTGGATAAGCGCAGAAAAAGACGAAGATGAAAGTTGTCCTATTTTAGCTACTTGCCTGGTGTTCCAGTTGGTTATTCCCATATCGGGAATCATATTTATTAGAAAGGAAAAGGCAATAAGGGCGAAGTAACTGCCGAAGTTTTCTGCGCCAACTCTGTTTTGAATTTCTGTTTCAATCCCTAGAATATAGAAGGGTTTGATTAGCAGATTCAAGCCAATAATTAGGATAAGATTGCTGACGAAGGTTTTCCTCATAGTGGGTAATGACGGCGTGGCGAAGTTAGGAAGAAAGGTCGAGGGGTTGGGAGGTCTTGAGGTCGAGTGTTGGTTGGTTATTTGGGAGATTGGTTGAGTTAACGTTCGAAAGATGAAATCTTTTTTTGTTTCTCCCTCACTGTTCACTACTTTTGCGCCCGAAAATTTAAACCGGTACGCATGTCGCAAAATATTGGTAAAGTAGTGCAAATCATTGGCCCAGTTGTGGATATTTCATTCCCAGCAGGAGCTAAGTTGCCTAACATCCTAGACGCATTGGTAGCTACAAAGCCTGATGGTCAAAAACTAATTCTTGAGTGTCAACAACACATTGGGGAGGACACGGTTCGTGCCATCGCAATGGATGCCACTGAAGGTCTACGCCGCGGAGCGGAAGTAGAATCAACTGGTCGTGGAATCACAATGCCAGTTGGTGACAAAATCAAAGGACGTCTATTCAACGTAGTCGGAGCTGCTATCGATGGTATGCCCGAAGTAGATAATACAGGTGGAAATCCTATCCACCGTCAGCCTCCTCGTTACGAGGATCTTTCAACTTCAACAGAAGTACTTTTCACTGGTATCAAAGTAATCGACCTTATCGAGCCTTATGCAAAGGGTGGTAAAATCGGATTGTTTGGTGGTGCCGGTGTAGGTAAAACCGTATTGATTCAAGAGTTGATCAACAACATCGCGAAAGCCTACGAAGGTCTTTCAGTATTTGCTGGTGTTGGTGAGCGTACTCGTGAAGGAAATGACCTTCTTCGTGAGATGATCGAAGCTGGTATCATTAAGTACGGTGAAGAATTCAACAAAGGAATGCACCACGGTGACTGGGACGTTTCTAAAGTTGATCCAAAAGAATTAGAAAAATCACAAGCTACATTCGTATTCGGACAAATGAATGAGCCTCCAGGAGCACGTGCTCGTGTGGCGCTTTCAGGTCTTACTGTAGCTGAATATTTCCGCGACGGGGATGAAAAGTCTGGTGGTCGTGATATCCTTTTCTTCATCGACAATATCTTCCGCTTTACACAAGCAGGTTCTGAGGTATCAGCACTTCTTGGACGTATGCCTTCTGCGGTAGGTTACCAACCAACTTTGGCAACAGAGATGGGTGTGATGCAAGAGCGTATTACTTCAACTAAGCGTGGTTCTATCACATCTGTACAAGCGGTTTACGTGCCTGCGGATGACTTGACTGACCCAGCTCCAGCTACAACATTTGCCCATTTGGATGCTACTACGGTATTGAGCCGTAAGATTGCTGAGCTTGGTATCTACCCAGCGGTTGATCCACTCGATTCTACTTCACGTATCTTGACTCCACAAATCGTTGGTGAAGAGCACTACCGTTGTACTCAACGCGTAAAAGGTATTCTTCAACGCTATAAAGAGCTTCAAGATATCATTGCAATCCTTGGTATGGATGAGCTTTCAGAAGATGATAAGCTTTCTGTATTCCGTGCTCGTAAAGTGCAACGTTTCTTGTCTCAACCATTCCACGTGGCTGAGCAGTTCACCGGTATCCCTGGTGTACTTGTATCAATCGAAGACACAATCAAAGGTTTCAATATGATCCTTGATGGACACTGCGATGAATACCCAGAAGCTGCATTCAACTTGAAAGGTACAATCGAAGAAGCGATCGAAACTGGTAAGAAAATGCTTGCAGAAGCTGCAAGTCGCAAATAATCTCGTTAGAAAATGAACGTAGAAATCATTACTCCTGAATCAACACTCTACACGGGTGAAGCGACTTACGTATTCCTTCCAGGAAGCGACGGAAGCTTGGGTGTCATGAACAATCACGCGCCACTTATTTCTTCATTGAAAAAAGGTCTCGTGAAAGTGAAAGACACTGCAGGAAAAGAACATAAGTTCGATGTGAAAGGTGGTACTGTAGAGGTGTTCAACAACAAGATCATCATTCTAGCAGAATAACACGCGTCACAACGCAATGAAACCTAGGCCTGACTTCTCTCGTAGAATGTCAGGCCTTTTGTTTTTACGCAACTTAAAGGCCTGAAACCGAGTCTATATAGATATATTTGTAGATTCGGGACACCACCGCCCTATATGAAAACTGTGAAAATCGTCATCTGGTCTCTTCTGGCCTTGCTTTCCAGCAATGTCATGGCTCAGAATTCCTCGCCAACAAAGGGCAAGGACTTCTGGTTGGGCTTTATGCGAAATCACGAGGTCATGACAGGCGAATCCCTCGATTTATTCATTGTTTCAGATCAAAATACTAGCGGAACAGTCACTATTCCTGGTCAGTCTTGGTCTACAAGTTTCAATGTCACCGCAAATGGAATGACTACGGTAACCGTTCCCAACGTGAATGGTGAGGTCAACGCGGCACAAGGCATTGAAGCGAAAGGTATTCACATCGAAACACAAGATACCGTTGCCGTTTTTGCAATTAATTTTAATCCATACAGCGCGGATGCTACAAAGGTTCTGCCTACTCCTACCTTGGGTACAGAGTATATCGTGGCTGCCTATGCTGGCTTTACACCTTGGGATTCTGAATTACTTGTAGTAGCTACGGAGGATGGAACAGAAGTAGAAATCATACCTTCTGTTAGCACGGCCAATGGCAATTCTGCTGGGGTACCAATTACAATTTCACTCAATGCTGGTCAATGCTATCAACTAACTGCTGGAGCAGGACTAGATCTTACCGGAACTATTGTTAGAGCTACTGCAGCTAGCGGTAGCTGTCGACCTTTTGCTGTGTTCTCAGGCGCAAGTTGTGCCAACGTGCCAACGAATTGCTCAACATGCGATCATTTATTTGAACAGAACTTACCGGTTGAATCCTGGGGAACGGAATATTATGTAACACCATATATCTACACGGTCAATCCAGATTGGGGTGTGCCTACAGCGAATTACACTTATCGTGTAATGGCAAAGGAAAATAACACTGCGGTTATTATTGACGGTGGTGCTTCTTTCATTTTAGATGCAGGTGAATTTCAAGAGTTCCAATTGCAAACAGGCGCACATTGCGTGAATGCTAATAAGGCAATAACAGTTATTCAATACATGGAAGGTGTGAGTTGCGGCGGTAATGGCGACCCTTCAATGTCAATCTTAGATGATGCTTCGAAGAAGATAAACGATATAACATTTAGTACTGTTAACTCGACGATTATCACATCCCATTACTTGAATGTGATTGTTGAAACCGACAACATTTCAGAAGTGTATTTTGATGGCGCTCCGATAGCGTCGAATTTGTTTCAATCGTTCCCAAATTGTTCGTCGCACATGTATGCGGCTTTTGCTATTTCTGAGGGAACACACTCGCTTGCTGCTCCAGATGGGGTAACGGGCTATATTTATGGTAATGGCGAATCAGAATCTTATGCTTATTCTGTAGGTTCATTTAAACCAACACCTCCAATAGAATTTGATGATACTGAATGTGTCAATGGTTCTGTTACAATTTCTGTGGATCCAACTTACTTCGATCCTGTGTGGTATAATTACCAAGATATGGAAACGCCTGTTTATACAGGATATAACTATCAGTTGAACGCACCTGTTTCAAGTGCCATTTATGTTGCCATTGCAAACGAAAATGCAAGTGGATGTGAGCATGAGTTCTACTATAGTGTTGAAGATGTAAATCCACCTGTATTTACGGTTAGTCCTCCGAGTGAGAGCATTTGTCAGCATGAAAGTGTCCAATTGCAGGTTTCTCCACAAACTACAACAGCAACGTACAATTATGTTTGGAGCCCTTCTAGCACACTTAGCGATGCGACTATAGCGAATCCAATTGCGAGCCCAATGGTGAGCACTACGTACACCGTGACTGTCTCTACACCTACGGGTTGCGCTAGCTCTTCTCAAAATGTAACAATCAATGTTACACCGGGAAACATTACGCAGTTTGAATTGGAAATTGATGACACGTTTATCTGTGAAGGCGAAACAGTTCAGATAGATGCAGAAACAGAAACAGTGGTATGGTCAGATAATTTCGATCCTAATATTTCTTTAGGAGATTGGGATGATATTAATAATGGATCATCAAGCAGTATTTGCGGTGCCGTTTCCGGCAGTGCTCTATACTTTACCGGAACAGGAGAGCGCAGCGCTACAACAAATGCAATAGACGTTTCAATGGGAGGAACAATTTTCTTCTCCATTAAAATTGCAGATGGTGTTGCACCATGTGACAATGCTGATCCTGGAGATAATGTTGAATTGCGTTATTCCACCGATGGCGTAAACTTCCCTGTTGGAAATACGATCATGGTATTTAACGAATCGGCATTTCCTGATTTTACAGATCTTGCAATTGAAATTCCAGCGGGAGCTCTAACAACAGCTACAAAATTTAGATGGATTCAAGTTGGCGCTTGGGCAGGAAATCAAGACAACTGGTGTATTGATGAAGTTTACATTGCCACAAATTCTCAAGGCAATTTTTCATACGATTGGTCACCTTCTGGATCATTGGATCTTACAGATGTATTGCATCCTGTGGCATCACCTAGTGTTACAACAAATTATATTCTCAATATCACTGACAACTGGAGTGGCTGTGTTTACACAGACTCAGTGCTTGTGAATGTTGGATTATTATTCGATTTAAATGTGTCCCCAGATGCAGCTATTTGCGATGGTAATCCAGTAGTGCTTCACGCGACACCTGATGTTCCTGGTGATTACACTTATGAGTGGGGGCCTAATGATGGTTCATTGTCTGGACTTTATTTTCCGGAACCAACAGCCAATCCTGAAGTGAATACACTCTATACGGTGACCGTTACTTCTAGTGAGGGTTGCATTGAAACAGCGCAAATACAAATCGACAAATCACCTATAACATCACTTGGGTTGACATTTAACGATGTTCCAGTCTGTGCAGGTGATCTTGTACAAGCGTCTGCAGCAGGCATGGGTACCGGCGCGGGATTCAGCTTTGACTGGATTTCGACAGAACCTGTAACACCGGTTGGAACTGGTGTTTCGGTGGACATTACTCCAGAGAGTTCTACTACTGTTACATTAAATATGGAGCATACAGCGAGTGGATGCGTTTACACGGATTCATTTGATATCACAGTATTGCCGACTCCAATAGTTTCTGTTGTAGAAGATGAAGTAAGTGGATGCTCAGTGATTGGGCAATCAGTTGACGCAAGTAGCGATTTCGTTGGAAATTTGACATGGTCATGGTTACCTGCGAACATGGTTGCTGATCCTGCATCGCCTAACACTTCATTGATTTTAGATCAAACTGGGGTTATAACAGTTAGTGCTGAGAACGCTGCCGGGTGCATTGGTTCTGCTACTATTACTGTTGATATGCAGACTGAGATGACAGACCTTGGTCCAGACATTAATTTGTGCGAAGGCGACGATGCAGAAATAATAACAGGCTGGTCAAACGATCACACGTTTGCTTGGGATCACGGCCCTACTGCGAGTTCAGTAGTTGTGTCGGAGGCGGGCACTTATCACGTGGTTGTTACAAGTCCGGATGGATGTGTTTCTGAAGACGAAATTATTGTTTCAGTTAATCCTTATC
>JBJOKO010000096.1:0-8796 GCA_046046035.1 Bacteroidota bacterium
AAAGGAAAACGACTCAAGCTTCCAGGTCTTATTGAACTTATTGAAAACGGCGAAGTATTTAGCAACGGAATTTGTATGATCGAAACTTGCCTCAAACAATGGAAAGGCAACAACGATCAAACTGACGATTGCATGTGGATAAGCTTTGAAGCCTAATTCTTAGTGCTTAAAGTGGCGAGTTCCTGTCATATACATCGCAATACCATTCGCATTGCAATAATCGATTGACGCCTGATCTTTAATTGATCCACCGGGCTGAACTACGGCATTTACTCCAACATTGCCCGCAATCTCAACGCAATCAGGGAACGGGAAGAACGCATCACTTGCCATTACCGCACCATTCAAATCAAAACCAAATGACTGTGCTTTTTCAATTGCTTGACGCAATGCATCAACACGAGAAGTTTGTCCTGTTCCGCCAGCACACAATTGATTATTCTTTGCAAAAATGATGGTGTTGCTCTTAGTGTGCTTCACAATTTTATTTGCAAATACCATGTCCTGAATTTGCTGCTCTGTTGCTGTATGGGTAGTTGCCAATTTAAAATCCGCTGGAACTTCTGTTTTAAAATCTTTATCTTGAAATAACACACCATTCAAAATTGTGCGAATCTGCGTCTTCGGTAAAGCTGTTTCCTTTCTTACCAAAATAATGCGATTTACCTTCGTCTTCAACACTTCAAGACCCGCGGCATCATAGCCGGGAGCAATGATTACCTCACAAAATAAATCATGGATTTTCAACGCTGTTGCATGATCAATAACTTGATTTGAAATCAAGACTCCTCCGAAAGCAGAAACAGGATCACATGAAAGTGCTGCTTCATACGCTTCCAAAATCGTTGGACGGGATGCGATACCACATGCATTATTATGCTTCAATATCGCGAACGTAGGTCCATCATTTTGAAATTCATTGATCAGATTTACCGCTGCGTCAACATCCAAAAGATTATTGTAAGACAACTCTTTACCGTTCAACTTGTCGAACAAAGCATCCATATCACCATAGAAAACGCCCTTTTGATGAGGGTTTTCACCATATCGAAGCACTTCTGATTTCATCTCAGAAACCTTCAAGGTACCAAGTTCTTCACCTAGAAAATACTGATAAATTTTAGAATCATAATTCGATGACACATCAAATGCATCACGAGCGAATAGTCTGCGCTCTTCTTCATTCGTCTGTCCATCAGCATTGCGCAATACATCCACAAGACGAGCATACTGCGCTTGTGAAGGAACGATTACGACATCTTTATAGTTCTTCGCTGTACCACGAATCAAAGAAATTCCACCAATGTCAATTTTCTCAATGATGTCTTCATGCGAAGCTCCTGAAGCCACCGTCTTTTCGAAAGGATAAAGATCCACAATCACGCAGTCAATTGCAGGAATTTCATATTGCTGAACTTCTTGAATGTCGCTAGCCTCATCTCTTCTGTAAAGTATTCCACCAAAAATTTTCGGGTGAAGTGTTTTTACTCTTCCACCCAAAATGCTTGGATAGCTCGTCAATTGCTCCACTGGAACAACAGGGATACCTAACTTTTCAATGAAATCTTGGGTGCCGCCAGTACTATAGATTGTTATACCTAAACGGTGCATTTCAGTTGCAATAGGCTCAAGACCTGTTTTGTCGAATACTGAAATTAGGGCTGAAGAAATTTTACGCAAACTCACGGTGTGACTATTAGAATTTGCGCGCAAATGTAGTCTTTTTACTCCTTCCTTTTCTTAAAGATATGCTTATAGCCTACTAATACTACGAAATCAGAGGATGGAACAGAACTCACAAGATCTTTTTGAATGAGGTAGCCAAGTGAAACAAAATTTCTCTTATTCAACTTTCTTTCTGCCTCAATTGTCCATCGCCAGTTCTGCCATTCAAGACGATTGGCCGCTGAGGCAGAATTAAAAAACTCATAAGAAGAAGAGAAAGTGTACTTCTTTACTCCTTCATATTTAACTCCAACTTTATTTCGAATAATTGTAATAAAATCTGCGTCACTCTCCGACGCAAGTCCCCCTTGAATCGAAGCTTGATAGCGCACAGCGTAACTCAAAGAAAGATCTTCATGTTTCCATTTATAACCCACTCCCAACTGAAGACGTTGTCTTGATTGAAAATAGTCTATTCGATTCTTGGCGCCTATCCTATAAGTAGCACTTGTCGAAAATCCATTTCCCAATTTATACTCTATTCCTGCATCGCAGAATACACTGCCAATGCGTGATAGATTCTCTTCGAAACGAAATTCTGGAGCGACAGACACTTCAATCTTCTTGTTTACATCAAACGACAAGCCGATACCAGTCCATAAACCAGCATCCTTCTCTTGTGCGCTAAGAAAAGAAGATATTAAAACAAATAATATTGAAAGGAGATTACGGAGTGTCATAGATAGTCATTGAAGCTGCTTCTATTTCCTCTCCTTTATCAGAAATTTCGATCTCTTGTTTCACTACCATACGATCGGGATCTACACCAGAAGCTCCCGTGTTGTCTTTGCTGTACACGTAGATGGTATACTTGCCCTTGCGAAGATTCTTGAACTCGTATTCACCATCAAAATTGGTCATCACCTTATCGTCTGGCGAAACATTTTCTCCATAAACGATATATACATCCTCGTCAGCAGCCTCAACTGTGTATTGATAGGTAGCAGAATTGCTAAGAACAATGCGGTATTCTTTTTCTACTTTTCCATGAATAGACGAAGTGCCTCCGTCGCCAGGTTCTTTTTCACATCCAAACAATCCCAATACCAGGGCAATCGAGAGATACTTCACTATTTTCATGTTAGAATATTATCTTAAGTTGTGATACACCGCCTGAACGTCGTCGTCTTCCTCAATTTTTTCAACTAATTCGAGAATTTCGTCCATTTGTTCTTCTGTAATTTCAGCAAATGAATTTGGAATGCGTTCCAAACTTGCCTTTGTTACAGTGATGTTTTGTTCTTCCAAGGCTTTTTGAAGCTTTCCAAAATCACCAAACGCGGTATAAATGATCACTTCATTTTCCTCAACTTCCATGCTCTCCAAACCGGCGTCAATAAGCTCTAGCTCCATTTCCTCATAATTTGGTAGGTTGGCTTTATCAATTCTGAAAACACCTTTTCTATCAAATATAAAGCTCAATGAACCGCTATTCCCCATTTGACCACCACCTCTGTTGAAGTACAAACGAATATTAGCCACAGTACGAGTAGGATTATCCGTAGCCGTTTCTACCAAGATCGGCACACCGTATGGGCCGTAACCCTCGTAAACTACCTCTTCATAGTTAGCGGTGTCCTTACTAACCGCGCGCTTAATTGCAGCATCAACACGGTCTTTAGGCATATTCACACCCTTGGCATTGTTGATGGTCTGGCGCAAACGTGGGTTGTAGTCAGGATCAGGACCACCAGCCTTCACTGCCATTGCTATCTCTTTTCCTATACGAGTAAAGGCTTTCGCCATTTTATCGTAGCGAGCAAACATCTTGTGCTTGCGTTTTTCGAATATACGTCCCATAAAAATGTACTTTTGAACAGACGGCAAACTTAATTCGAATCTGCCCTATAAAAAAGCATTTGCTTGTCGTTTACATTTGCAATACTATGTTTTTAGAAAATACCCTCAACCGAGGACGAAAACAAGGCTGGATAGAAGTGATTTGCGGATCGATGTTTTCGGGTAAAACCGAAGAGCTCATTCGCAGGCTAAAGCGTGCAGAATTCGCCAAAATGAAAGTCGAAATTTTCAAGCCGAAAATCGACGTCAGATACAGCGAAGATGATGTTGTAAGCCACGACAAAACCACCATTCGCTCTACAGCAATAGAGCATAGCTCTCAATTACTAATACTAGCCTCGGATGTAGAAGTCATAGGAATCGATGAGGCTCAATTCTTCGATGATGGGCTGCCCGAAGTCTGCAATCAACTCGCAAATCAAGGCATAAGAGTTATTATCGCAGGCCTCGACATGGACTACCTCGGAAGGCCATTTGGACCCATGCCGCATCTGCTTGCAATTGCCGAATTTGTCACCAAAGTGCACGCTATTTGTGTCCAAACAGGTCATTTAGCGCACCATTCCTATCGACTTTCAGAAAATGACTCCCTCGTTCAATTAGGGGAACAAGAAAGCTATGTACCACTTTCTCGGGAAGCATTCAACGAAGCAATGAAAAATAAAAAATGAGCTTCGAACTATCCATAAATGAACTCGCACAAGCTGCACAAGCAATTGAAGTAATCGGAAATTCCAATTCTTCGATTACCAAACTTGTTATGGATAGCCGAAAAATAATATCGCCATCACATGCCGCTTTTATCGCTATAAAAGGCGAACATCATGATGGACACAAGTATATAAAAGACGCGTATAGCGCAGGTATCCGCGTTTTTATTACTGAAGAAAATAAAACAGAGAACGCATTCGCGGATTGTTGTTTCATCATTGTAAAAAACTCCGTTGAAGCACTTCAAAATATTGCCTCCAATCATCGTCATCAATTCAATATTCCTATCATTGGAATAACTGGAAGTAATGGAAAAACTATCGTAAAAGAATGGTTGAACCAACTCCTTGCAGACGATTACAATATCGTAAGAAGCCCAAAAAGTTACAACTCACAAATAGGAGTTCCTCTTTCTGTACTAGCAATAGAATCAAGCCATACACTCGGAATTTTCGAGGCCGGCATTTCATTGCCCTCGGAAATGGAGCGACTCCAAAAAATTATTGATCCCACTATTGGTATCATTACCAATGTAGGTGAAGCGCATCTAGAGAATTTTGTAGATCAGCTTTCATTAATCAATGAAAAAATAGAGTTGTTCAAAGCGTGCAAAGTCATTATTGCAAATGGCAATATTCCCGCTTTAAATGATGCGTTAAATAGAACCAAACGAAATGCCCGCATTCTAACTTGGGGCAGCAACAATCAATGTGATCTTTTCATTGAACATGTATCAGCACACGCCCAATCAGCACGTGTTGATATGCAGTACCTCGATCAAAAGATTTCTATAAATATTCCTTTTTCAGATAAAGCCTCTGTAGAAAATGTATGTACTTGCATACTTACTTTGCTTCATCTTGGAATTGATATTTCAACTATTTCGGAAAGAATAGGAAGACTTTCTCCTGTATCTATGCGATTGCAACTCATTGAGGGAACACACAATTCTCTTTTGATTAATGACGCATATAGTTCCGACCTCCAATCACTCGAAATAGCACTCGATTTCATGAAGCGACACTCCGGGTCAAAACCCACGTGTGTCGTGCTTTCTGACATTTTGCAGAGTGCCACTCCCGAGCATGAATTGCACCATAGAATCTGTAAATTATTGATGTCAAAAAACATCGAAAAATTTGTTGGTGTGGGTCCTTCCATGATTAAAAATAAAAACGTCTACGCACAAATAACACATTCATCATTCTTCGAAAGCACTACGCAATTAATAGAATCAATAAAACCGAATGATTATTCGGGTAGAACGATTCTCATAAAAGGCGCCCGTGATTTCAAGTTTGAAAGAATCGTTTCTTCACTTCAAGAAAGAACGCACGAAACAGTTCTCGAGATAGATCTCAATGCCATGCGCAGCAACCTTCTTTATTTCAAAGAAAAATTGAAAAAAGATGTGAAGCTGATGGTGATGGTGAAGGCTGCAGGGTACGGTGCTGGCGCAAAAGAAGTAGCTGAATTATTAGAGTTTAATAAAGTAGACTACCTCGCTGTAGCCTATACCGATGAAGGTGTTGCTCTTCGCCAAGCTGGAATTTCATTGCCCATAATGGTAATGAATGCTGAGCTCACAGGTCACGAAGCGTTGATCAAGCATCGTTTGGAACCTGAAATTTTCTCTATCCGATCTCTTGAGCAATTTCTTTCCGCACTTTCTGAAATGGCCATCACAGAAGCTTTTCCAGTGCATCTTAAACTTGACACCGGCATGCACCGTCTTGGTTTTGCGGAAGAAGAACTGCCCCTATTGCTCGAGAAGCTTGCCTCAATTCAACAAATAAGAATTGCTTCCATATTTACCCATCTTGTTGCCTCAGACTCTCCAACGCACGATGATTTCACAAGACAACAATTGGCATCTTTTGAAAAAATGTGCGCTCAAATCGACGCTGTATTAACCTACCGTCCGATGCGTCATGCTTGCAATACAGGTGCAATACAGCGCTTTTCAGAAGCGCAGTACAACATGGTTCGCCTTGGAATCGGGCTCTATGGAATTAGCGCCTACGGTCCAGAGCAGGACAGTCTTGAGACGGTTAGCACTTTGAAAACAAGCATTTCTCAAATCAAAAAAATCAAGGCTGGAGAAAGTGTGGGTTACAACCGAAGCTTCGTTGCTAAAAATGACACCATCATTGCCACCATTCCGCTTGGCTACGCCGATGGTCTTCGCAGAAGCTTAAGTAATGGAAACGGCAGTGTTTGGATTGATGGAAAAATTTGTCCTATAGTAGGAAATGTGTGCATGGATATGACCATGGTGGATATATCTCAAACAAATGCTAAAGAAGGCGATGAAGTTGTCGTTTTCGGCCGTCAAATCAGCCTTTCAGAGTTCGCTCAAAAATGCAACACCATTCCATACGAGATATTAACCTCTATTTCTCAGCGTGTTAAACGCATTTATCTAGAAGAATAAAATGCCAACGTGCGTTAATTACACGCCGTAGGTATGGATTTTTACATTTAGTTTGTATTGTGAACATGATCACTATGAAGAACACTCTTGCACTAATTCTTTTCGCGTTAATTTCAACGCTTTCTATTGCTCAACAAGCCGCTCGAATGAATGGCGAAATCCTTGTCATGCTGAACGAAAAAGCAGACATTCAAGCAATAGTAAATCAAGTAAATTCTGAAATCGGAATTTTACCAAACCTCAAAGCTGAAAAACTTATTAGTCCAGCAATGCGCACTTGGAAGCTTTCTTTCGATGAAAATCAAATCGAAATGCGCGAGATCTTGTACAAATTACAAAAAGCAGAGGGCGTTCGATTTGCTCAAGTAAATCACATCATCGCTGATCGTGTTACTACACCAGACGACCCTTTCTTCGGCCAACAATGGCACCACAATCAAGTAAATGATCATGATATCGATACCGATTTAGCTTGGGATATCACCACAGGTGGATTAACAGCAACAGGCGATGAAATCGTGGCTTGTGTTGTTGAAACGCAAGGTGCAAAATGGGACCAAGCTGATATTGTTGACAATCACTGGGTAAATGAAAATGAAATTCCTGACAACGGAATTGATGACGACGGAAACGGCTACGTTGACGACTACGATGGATGGAATATTGGCAATGACACGGATAATTTTTCAAATGGCAATCACGGAACTCAAGTGAGCAGCATGATTGGCGCAAAAGGAAATAACGCAACAGGTATTACCGGTGTGAACTGGAATGTAAAATTGATGCAAGTGCAAATGGGCGGCATCAGTGAAGCAAACGTGGTAGAAGCCTATACTTACCCAATGCAAATGAGAAAACTCTACAACCAATCAGGAGGAACAGAAGGTGCATTCGTAGTAGTAACCAATAGTTCTTGGGGTACTGACTTCGGACAACCTGCTGATGCTCCTATTTGGTGCGCGATGTACGATTCTCTTGGAGTATACGGCATTCTAAGTTGCGGTGCTACTTCAAATAGTGCTGTAAACGTTGATGCTGTAGGCGATTTGCCAACAGCTTGCCCTAGTGAATTTTTACTTTCTATAACAGCTACAGACAACAACGACGTAAGAGATTTTGCAGGATATGGTCAAACAACCATCGATCTTGGAGCTCCTGGTGATCAAGTTTATTTGGCTGGAAATACAAGCTACGGTAATACTTCAGGTACTTCTTTCGCAAGTCCTTGCACTGCCGGAAGTATCGCATTGCTCTATTCAGCTCCTTGCACTTCAATCATGGCCATTGCGTATTCTGACCCAGAAATGGCAGCCTCTATGATCAAAGGTTATATCATGGACGGTGTTGATCCAGTTAGCAATTTGACAACAGAAACTGTTACTGGCGGCCGCTTGAACGTTAACAACAGTCTCAATTTGATGCTCGAGAATTGTTCAAACGGGGATTGTATTTCACCATTTGCAATTCAAGCAAATCAGACTCCTGGAACCACTGACTACACCATCACATGGGCTACTACAGATTTGATGACCTCATTCTTCGTGCAGTACAGACCTGTAGGTGGCGAGTGGATCGTGAGCGAAGAGTTATTTGTAAGCGAATTTGATATCAATGACCTTTTTACTTGCACTGATTATGAAGTTCAAGTTTCTACTAACTGTGCAAAGGCTCAAAGTGATTGGTCTTCTAGCTTCTTCTTCACTTCAGATGGCTGTTGCGAAAATCCTACGGGAATAACTGTAACAGACATTACGGAGAACTCAGTAGTCGTTTCTTGGAATCCTGTATTGGCATCTCCAACCTACACTGTTGTTTATATGCCCGAAGTTGGATTTGAAACAATCATCGATGGAGTTTCAGTTACCTCATACACGTTGACCAATTTGGCGCCTTGCACTAACTATTCAGTTTACATTTATCCAAACTGCATCAGCGGCGAGCTTCCTCCTCCAAGTCCTATCTACTTCAACACCTACGGCTGCGGCGCTTGCCAAGACCTTACCTATTGCGAAACTTCTGGAACTTCTACGTTGGAATGGATCGCTGGAGTGTCATTAAATACGCTCAACAATGTAACCGGTGATGATGATGGATATGCTGATTACACTTCTTTGGTAACAACGCTT
>JBJOKO010000097.1:0-8716 GCA_046046035.1 Bacteroidota bacterium
TTCTATATTTCCTTCCGCTCGGTGGATTGATCATTGGCGGATTGTATTGGAAACTTGGAAAATCTTCGGATCGGGGGAATGACTTGATCAAAGATGAGGTGAAATTTCCTTTTGAAAAACTGCCCATCTTGATGGCTCCCCTTGTTTTTATTTCAACCCTTATTACTCATTTATTCGGAGGGAGCGCGGGTCGAGAAGGAACAGCGGTGCAAATGACTACTTCTATTGCTGATCAATTTTCTTCTGTTTTGAAATTAAAAAATGAAGAAAGACCCTGGCTCCTGCGAATGGCGATTAGCGGCGGCTTTGCTGCTGTGTTCGGAACGCCATTAGCAGGATTGGTTTTTTCACTTGAATATATTCTTGCATCAAAAAAAGATTGGAATCTTATTTTCCCAAGCTTCTTGTCAGCTGGAGTGGCACATATGGTATGCCTCGGACTGGGCGTCGAACACGCGAATTATGAAATAGACACGAACATAATTTTTGATAAATTGAATGGAGGTGTGTATTTACTGATAGCAATCGTTGTTGGTCTTCTTGCCACTCTTTACATGGTTTTACAAAAACTCTTGACGAAAGGGATCAACCGACTTATTGAGCATCGTGCGCTTCGAACTATGATTGGTGGTGTAGTAGTGGCTGCTATTATTTTGAGTTTTAATTTGCAAGAATATTCAGGTTTGAGTCTTGAAATTATTACGAACTCATTCTTTTCGTCACAAGAATTTTATGTTCCGCTTATAAAAATTCTACTCACTGCTTTGACCCTGAGTTTTGGTTTCAAAGGTGGAGAAGTAACGCCGCTCTTTATGATTGGTGCTGCCGCGGGAAGTTGTGTGGGAGGCTATTTCAATGTACCACTCGACTGGATGGCAGCTATGGGTTTCGTTGCGATGTTTGGTGCTGTGATGAAAGCCCCGATTACAGGCGCTGTAATTGCGCTTGAAATATTTGCACCTGAAATTTTCGGCGTTGCGATTGGCGTTTGTCTTATCGCTTATATTATTCCGAAAGTTCTTTTAGCACGTTTGAAATTAGTGTGATGTGCTAGGTTCCACGTATATGTTCTCCGTGAATTTGGAACTTACAAGTAGTTTCAATTTTTTCACTTCAATTTCTAAAGTATCGTCAAAACTTTGATGTGAGACGATTTTGATTTTCGCACCCATCGTGCATCCCACTTTATCCACATATTGTAAGAAAGCAGAAGAGTCGTCCTTAACGCCGATTACTGTATATCGATGTCCAATGTTGCCTTCGCTCAAGGTCATTTTGGCCTTTATTTTAAATTCTCCCTTGGCATTAGGAATGAGCTCTCCATGCGGATCTACGGAAGGGAATCCCAAAAAACGATCGAGTTGATCGATGAGTTTTTTGCTCTTGATATGCTCCAATTGTTCTGCTACTTCATGCACCTCATCCCAAGTGAAATGAAGCTTTTCGAAAAGAAAGTTTTCCCATAGTCTGTGCTTGCGAATAACCTCCAAAGCGAGTTTCTTGCCAGCAGCGGTCACTGTGATTCGACCGTATTTCTTGTGGTCGATTAACTTTTTTTCTTTAAGCTTTTTGAGCATCTCATTTACCGTCGCTGGCTTCACGTTGAGGAAGGTGGCCAACTCGTTGGTGCCCGCGTCTGGTATGCCTTTTTCCATCGTGAGATGAATCAAAGCTTTCAAATAATTCTCTTCTGAAATCGATAGCATAGAACAAATATAACACTTCTTGCCAAAGATTAAAAGTTAGGGTAGCCTAACTTTTTGTATGTTTGTGCCCTAAATATTTTAATAAGGTGAAAAATTTTGTACTCATTATCGCTCTCTCCAGCATTGTGTTGCAAGGGTTTTCTCAAGTGGAGGACAGTCTGAGTGATGATAATTTGAATGAAATAGTGATTTCCGCAACCATGAAGCCTGTTAGCAGATTGGATTGCACGGTGCCTGTGGAAGTCTATCATTCTTCTTATTTTTTAAAAAATCCTACCCCATCCATTTTTGATGCATTACAAAATGTAAATGGCGTGAGACCTCAAGTCAATTGTAATATCTGCAACACGGGTGATATCCATATCAACGGACTTGAAGGTCCGTACACGATGATCTTGATTGATGGAATGCCGATTGTGGGCAGTTTGTCTTCGGTATATGGACTATCGGGAATTCCCAATTCGCTTATTGAACGTGTGGAAATTGTGAAAGGCCCTGCTTCTGCTTTGTATGGCAGTGAAGCCGTGGGAGGTTTGATTAACGTGATTACTAAAAAAGTAGATAATGCTCCGAAGTGGAGTACTGATTTTTCTTTTTCTACGTGGAAGGAATTTTCATTGGATGTTGGAAATGTTTCTCGAATAGGAAAGAAGTTTTCTGTTCTTACCGGCGCTAGTGCTTATTGGTATGATAATCCGGTCGACCTGAATAACGATAATTTCACAGATGTGACCTTGCAAAAGCGCTTTTCTATTTTTCAAAAATACAATTTAAAAAGGAAATCGGAGAAGCTTTTTCAACTCGCTGCACGCTATAATTTTGAAGATAGATGGGGCGGTGAAATGAATTGGAACAAGGAGTTTAGAGGAGGGGATTCGATATATGGTGAAAGCATTTATACCAGAAGAATTGAGTTAATCGGACTATATGAATTTCCGACAATAGAGAAATTTATGTTGTCCGTTTCGATGTCGAATCATCAACAAGATAGTCGCTACGGCAGTGTGGCTTTTGACGCCATTCAACAAATTTATTTTGCGCAATTGACTTGGGATAAAAAAGTGAGGAAGCATGATCTTCTAGCGGGCGCTGCATTGCGTCAAACGTATTATGACGACAATACAGTGGCTACTACACAAGCTTCATCGATTTTGCTTCCGGGAGTGTTTGTGCAAGATGAATTGGAATTGAATGATGCGCATAAATTGCTTTTTGGTTTTCGCATGGATTGGAGTAGTAGTCATGGTTTGATTCCAACTCCTCGTATGGGCTATAAATGGAAGATTTCGCCGAGAAGTATTTTGAGAATAAATGGTGGAACAGGTTTCCGAAATGTAAATGTTTTTGCTGAAGAACATGCAGCATTGACTGGCGCTCGCGAAGTGATTATCACTGAAGATTTGAAGCCCGAGCAATCGAAGAATGTAAACGTGAATTGTATCATTAAGTCGAATTATGAAAAGTCATTCCGTTCTACGTTTGATATCTCACTTTTTTACACCCAATTCAGCAATCAAATTGTTGCTGACTATGACAGTGATCCTGATGAAATTATTTTTTCGAACTTGAAAGGATATTCATTGTGTCGTGGACTGAGTGTGAATTGGCTTGGAGCAGTGGGACGTTGGGATTTGTCGGCTGGATGCACTTTTCAGGAAGTATCTATTCATTCTACTGGTTTGGTAGAACGACCGATGTTGTCTGAACGATTTATGGGGACATGGGGATTGAGTCGTAGTTTTTTTGATAAGAAATGGAGTGTGGATTATACAGGAAATGTGATTGGTCCGATGCGTTTGCCGGTGCTTGGTTCGAATGATCCGCGTTCACCTTTTTCGCCTTGGACGAGTGTTCAGAATCTACAGTTGACTTACAAGAATTCGGGTAGAATGGAATTTTATATTTCTTTTAAAAATCTTCTCAATCAGCTTCCTTGGAAGAATCAACCTTTCTTGATTGCACGGGCGAATGATCCATTTGATAAGCAAGTAGAATACGATGTAAATGGAGATGTAATGCGCACGGAGGGAAATCCTTATGGGCTGACATTTGACCCGACTTATGTGTATATGGCGAATCAAGGGTTTCGGGCCATGGCGGGAATTCGGGTGAAGCTGTAACAATTTTGTCGCGGCCTTGCTATATTTGATATATGAAATCAATATTCCTCTTCTCTGCAGCCCTAATATTGGGTGTTAACGCATTGGCACAAGGACCAAGCGGAATTGTTGTCGATATCAACAGAACTTCAAATTCTGGTAATCGTGAAACTCTTATATGGGGCGAAGATTTTTCGGATGGTTTGCCGGGTTCCTGGGTAGCAGCCGAAGATGGAGGGGTGGCCAATTGGGAATATCGGGGAGATAATACGACGCCAAATAATGAAATGGGGTCAAGAGGAGCTTGTACAATCAATGGTGCAGGAGCTCCTATTCAATCGCCTACATGGACGAATGGTTTTATGATTTTCGACAGCAATTATTGGGATAATGAAGTGAATCCTTGTGCGCCAGAATATTTTGGAACAGGATTGGCGCCGGGCCCGCACTTTGCAACGCTTACTACACCTTCTTTTGATCTTAGTGGTTATTCTTATGTTGGGTTGAATTTTCATCAGTATTTTAAAAAATATGAAGGCACAACCCGAGTAGAAATGAGCGTGAGCAATGGTCCTTGGACTATACTATATGAGACGGATTTAGTTTCTGGTGGTGAGACATCTTTGGATGAGAATACACGCGTTCCTCTGGGTAATGGCGCGGCAGGACAATCGAATGTGAAATTGCGTTTTGTCTTTGAAGGACTGTATTATTTCTGGATGATAGATGATGTGGAAGTATTGCAATTGGATGCGAATGATATGGCTTTGAAAACTATGACCTATGGCAATTATGATTTGTTTGCCGAAGAGCATCCAACAGGTTATGAAGAATTGGAATATGGTCAGTATCCAAATGAAATGCCTCCACTTTTGAAATTTAGTGGATCAGCGTTTAACAATGGAGCACTTGCGCAAACAGATGTTCGTCTTCACATTAAGGTAGAGAATGATGAAACCGATGCATTGCTCTATGAAGGTATGAGCGATGAAGGTCAGATAGTATATCCAGCAACAGAGCAGGAACTTCGTGCGGGGTCATTTCAAATGCCAGAGGATATTGGAAAATATCGTGTGGTATTCGAAGTAACGCAAGCTGAAACAGATGCGTCGACGAGTAACTCTTTTGATACATTGTATTTTAGAATTACGGATGTTGTTTTGGCGCGTGATAAAGGTCCTGTGAATGCTGTTTATTTGACCAATCCAAATTATGCTGATCGCCCTTATGAGATGGGTAATGTAGTGAAGGTGACTACCACTGGTATGGAAGTGGTTTCTGTTTCTGTGGCTGTGGGCCTCGGCACGTCTACACCTTGCACGGCTTATGCAAAAGTGTATGAAGTGTTATTTGATGGTGGTCTAACATTCACACCTGTTGCTGTTTCAGGAGTTTTGAATATTGAATCTTCTGATATCAATGATTTTAATGGAGAAGTATTGAAGACATTTACACTCAATACACCTTATCAATTGTCTACCAACAAAGCGTATTTTGTATGTGTTGTATCTGATAATGGCGGTGATGAATTTGTGGTAGGTATGAATGGAAGAGCAGATGATTTTACATCATTCGTTCGTTTCCCAGAAGTTGGTCCACAAGCAGAGGAGTATTATAATTTGACACGTTATCCGATTGTTCGTTTGAATTTCGGTCCATGGGTGGGTGTTGAAGAATCTGGTGAGTTAATGGGATTGTCGGTTTATCCGAATCCTGTTCATGACTTCATTACTATTTCTCCTGCGACACAAAGTGCCAATGATTTGAGCTGGTCTATTTATTCTTCTTCTGGACAAGTGATCATGAATGGTAGAATTAATCAAGGAGAAATGAATCAGCAGCACGTGGATTTATCTGCATTGAGCGCTGGTGTTTATTCTATTCAAATGATAGATGGGAAGGATGTTGTTACAGAAACGTTTGTGAAGGATTAGAATGGGAATCAAAGCAGCAATAGGCCGACCTGTTGCGGGTTTGGCGATGAAGAAGTTTTATCGAGCGTATCAAAATCCGGTTGTTTCGCAATTGGCCGTTATGCAGCAACTGTTAGATCAATCCTCAGTTACCGCATTTCACAAGGATCATCATTTGCATGATGTAAAGACGTACGCTGATTTTAGTGCTGCCGTTCCCGTGAGAGATTACGAGCAATTTATTCCTTACATAGATCGTATCAAGAAAGGAGAGAAGGATGTGTTGTGGAAAGGACTTCCTCTTTATTTCTGCAAGACAAGTGGTACCACTGCGGGGACAAAGTATATTCCATTGACTAAAGAAAGTTTGCCTAATCACATTGGCAGTGCGCGAACCGCTTTGTTTTCTTACATAGCAGAAACGGGGAAGTCGGCTTTTGTGGATGGTAAAATGATATTTCTTCAGGGTTCTCCTATCATGGAGAAATTGCCGAGTGGCATACCCTTCGGGCGTTTGAGCGGTATTGTAGCCAATCACGTTCCTGCTTATTTGCAAAAAAATAGAATGCCAAGTTTCGCCACCAATTGCATTGAAGATTGGGAGACCAAGGTGAATGCGATAGTGGATGAGACGATGAAGGAAGATATGCGACTGATCAGTGGCATTCCGAGTTGGGTTCAGATGTATTTTGAAATGCTTTTAAAGAAAGCAAACCGAACAAACGTTCGGGAGATATTTCCAAACTTTGAGTTATTCGTTTACGGCGGAGTTAATTTCGAACCGTATCGTGCGCGCTTTGAAGAATTGATTGGTGGCAGCATAGATGTGATAGAACTTTATCCTGCAAGTGAGGGCTTTATTGCCTTTCAGAATTCGCAGCAGGACGATGGATTATTGCTGAATGTGGATTCGGGGATATTCTTTGAGTTTATAAAAGCAGATGAATATTTCAATGAAAATCCTCGTCGCTATACCATAGAAAATGTCGAGATCGGAGTCAATTACGCTTTGATATTGAGTAATAATGCGGGCCTTTGGGGCTATAGTATAGGTGATACGGTGAAGTTCACTTCATTGGATCCGCCGAAGATTCGCGTTACCGGTCGCATCAAGCATTTCACATCAGCGTTTGGCGAGCATGTTATAGCTGAGGAAGTAGAGAGAGCGATGTCTGATGCCGTGAAGAGATTTAATTTAAAAGTAAATGAGTTTCACGTCGCGCCGCAGGTTTCTCCAGCGTCGGGACTTCCATATCACGAGTGGTTTGTGGAATGGGATGAGGTGCCGAGTAATATGTCGGAAATAGAATTATTCCTCGACCAGCGTATGACAGAGTTGAATGTGTATTACAAAGATCTGATAACAGGCAGCGTCCTCCGCACCCTAATAATCACCAACGTCAGCAAAGGCGGCTTCGCCAATTACATGCGTTCGCAAGGCAAGCTAGGAGGGCAGAATAAGATTCCGAGGCTTGCGAATGATAGACAATGTGGTAGTTTGATAGTTTGATAGTTTGATAGTTTGATAGTTTGGTAGTGCTTATTCGTACTTCGTACTCATTTCTGAGTGCTTATTCGTACTAAATAGCCTAGAGCTTACGGCTTATAGCCTGCGGCTTGTATATTAGCAGAAACATTGCGGTATGGTTAGGTTGATTGGGATTGTTTTTTTTATCCTGCTTTGCTCTTCTGATTTTACGGCTCAACTTCGGATTAGTCCGGAGAAGATAAACTTTGGTGAATTCACGCGCGATTCGGAAGCGGTGGTGGACATCATTGTGGAGAATGTGGGGAGCAAGACCGACTATTTGCTGCGTTCTACTTTTAGTACTTCGTTCGAAGTGAGGTGGACAGATAAGAAGATTGAGCCGGGACAACAAATAGTAATTCGAATTAAATTTAATCCTCGAGCGAAGGGCAATTTTAAGGAGGTTGCCGAATTGTATTTTGCTTCTATGGACAAGCCTGTTATGCTTCCCATTGAGGCAGATGTGAAGTATGTCAACGTAAATGGAAGTACTCCTTGTCCTGATTTTAATACCAAAGTCGCTGATTGTTGCGCGCAGAATTTCTTTATCGTAGAAGTGTATGATGCGGAAACGAAGAAGCCCATTGAAGAGGCGTTCGTTAAACTTGAAGAAGATGGCTATCTCCATCTAAAATTGAAAACAAATAATGAGGGCAAGGTTTCGCACACTGCTCAAATTAGTTTCTATAATCTTATAGCGGAGAAACCTGGTTATATCAGTCAGGTCAAAACGAGTTATGTGAATAATGCCAATTCGAAGTTTATTTTTTATCTCGAAAAAGATCCGAATTACAAGCCGAATATCATTGTTCCCGAAGAGGTGATTGAGATCGTGGAACAGCCGATTGAAAAGGATACTTCAGCGTTTTCTGTTGATCAGTTTTCAGCGAATAATATTGTTTTTCTTCTCGATATTTCTGGAAGTATGGGCGTCGGCGATAAATTATCGTTGATGAAATATTCATTGAAATCATTGGTAGAAATATTGCGCCCAGTGGATGATGTGGCGATGATAAGTTATGCCAACGAAGCGAAGGTTCTTTTGCCCACCACAAGCGGTGATCACAAATCAGAGATGATTGAATTGGTGGATGGCATTGTGACGGGAGGTAAGACTTCTGGTGGAAAGGGATTTAAAAAAGCTTTTCAATTAATAAAGAAAAATTACATCGAGGGTGGCAACAATCAGTTGATTGTAATCACCGATGGTGCCTTTGCAATTGATGATCAGAAGGTGGTAGAGAAGTTGGTGGCCAAGGCTGCGAAGAAGGGAATTGTAACCACTGTGGTGGCAATAGAACCAAATTCTTTTGCCAAAGAGAAATTACTTTTAGTTTCGCAAGCTGGAAATGGGTCGCTATTGCCGATAGAAGACGAGCAAAGCGCTGAGCGAATTTTGATAGAAGAAATAAAGAAACAATCTGCTAAGTGAAGAAAGCTAACCAATTACTGATAGGAATTGCCGGGGGT
>JBJOKO010000098.1:0-8712 GCA_046046035.1 Bacteroidota bacterium
ATGTCGTGTCGAGGTGAAGTCAGATGGTGTAATCATAGAGGATCCATGTTCTGATTCAGAATGGTTGATACACGACGGAAGTATTGTTAGCGGGCCAACCAATTTTGCCCTTACAACCTACAATACCACTTATAATGCCCCATATTTATATATCTATAATTAACTATGAAGGGTCTTTATACTATTCTACTTCTGATTGGGAGTAATCTATTCATGACCTTCGCTTGGTATGGCCATTTGAAATTCAAAGATTATGATTGGAGTAAAAGTCTAGGATTGGTTGCCGTAATCATGATTAGTTGGGGGATTGCCTTATTTGAATATTTCCTTCAAGTTCCGGCGAATAGAATTGGTTCTAGGGAATATGGCGGGCCATTCGATTTGATGCAGCTAAAAATTATTCAAGAGGTCATTTCAATTCTTGTCTTTACAATTTTCAGTCTAGTCGTTTTTAAAGGAGAAAGTTTGAAGTGGAATCATGCAGCAGCGTTTGCTTGTCTAATTGGCGCCGTGTATTTTGTTTTTAAAGATAACTAATTGGTATCGATGGATAATTTATTGGCGTGAGTGAAACATTCACGTGCTTCGGGCGTAAAAATCTGCACCATCAGATAACTATGAACAAGTTTTTACTAACCCTATTCGTGATTTCATCACTTGTCCTGAGCTGTAAATTTGAGGATAAATCCAGTGATAACACGGCATTCGTTGATCCAAAAGATTCCATCTTTATTGTTCAACAAGGTCCATTTCATTTTAGCGTGAAGCTTCCTAAGGATTTGGTACTTGTTGAAATTCCTATCATTGCTTACAAAGAAAATACGGGCGAACTATGGATTTCAGTTGGCGATCAATTCCAATTGATACTTACCCAAGAGATTCGAGACTTACTCGGTCAAAAGGAGAACATGTCTTCTGATCCCGTCTTTAAAACTGACATTACAGAAGAAGATAGTCTAGGTTTTATTTATCATCAAAAGATGAATAGTGGTGAGCATTATTCTTATCACTACATGGCGATGGTAAGAAACACGAAGCTTCCTTACTATGCTCGCACATCAGCGACAAGTCAATTTAATCTCCAGAATGTTGAGATGATGAAGAGAGCGATCAGCTCTATTCAACCACTGAAATAGACTTAAGAAACACGAATCCAAGTTTGGGTTCGATAGAACCAACCCCAATATCCTCTTAATTCGAGTTTGTTGGGGTCGCTTCCGTTTAACCACAATTCACACTTGTATATTTTCCCGTTGTTTGGGTCGAGGATTGTACCTGATTTGTAAAATCCATCGATGAGTTTCATGTCTTGAAGGATGATCATTCCAATGATCTTTTGTCCTTTTCTATAATCTTCACATTTTTCGCAAACCGGATCTTGTTCTTGACCGGGATCTCGGAATAATTGAATGACTTTTCCATATAAAACGCCATTTTGCTGATAGATTTCTACAATGCTTTTGGCCTTTCCTGTTTCATCATCGATGGTTTTCCATTTGCCGAGAACAGTTTGTGATTGAGAAATAATAGAGAGAAAGAGAATCGAGATAGATAGGAGTAATGCTTTCATTGTTTCGAATTTTTATTTTTTATCCTGACAAAGTTCTACGAGAACGCCGTTGCTGTCTTTTGGGTGAAGAAAGGCGATGATTTTCCCGTCAGCGCCGTCTTTTGGAGTTTCATGAATCATCTTATACCCTAGATCCATTAGACGTTTTATTTCAGAGTAAATATCAGAAACATCGAAGGCTATATGATGTATTCCTTCTTTATTTTTTTCAAGAAATTTTGCGATGGCACTTTCAGGTCGAGTGGCCTGTAGCAACTCAATTTTGTTTGGTCCCACTTGAAAAAAGGAAGTGAGAACGCCTTCGCTTTCTACTTCTTCGCTTTTATAGGGCTGCACGCCTAGAACATCAGCGAAGATTTTATTTGAAGCTTCGATGTCTTTTACAGCGATCCCGATGTGCTCAATTTTATTCATCATGATTATTTGCGATTGTATCTATTCATTTCCTTACCCCAAAGGTCATGCTTGCCTCCAGAAGTGTCTTTGCCGACGCATTTTCGATCTGCTGTTTTATCTAGGAATAGAACACGTAAACTAACAATTATTGGTCTATAGTCGCTTGAGAAATAGTGAAGGGTAGATTTGCCATCAAAGTCTGGAAATAGCGTAAGAATTGGAGTTTCAACAGTTGGCATAAAGTATAAACCTGATCCAACTTTCCATCCTAATCCAAATTTGTAATGAAGTTGAAGTAGCGCTGGGTCGGGGAAGCTCCAAGGGATAGCACCATACGTGCCTGAAGATTGGCGATTGCTTATGAGTCGATAATCAAAGTTTAAACCCAACGAATTGTGCAGCCAAAGTTTGTCTGCAACTTGGATGATATTCGAAGCATTAAAGAAGGCTCCCACGAAGTGTTCAGAGAATTTGGCTGTGTTGTTTGTCTCAATAAGTGCCGCGTTAGAATTAACAAGGCCGGCGTATTCTTCTTTGCCTCGGAGCATTTTGTAATGGATTCCGTAGTCAAAATGATGAATGAGATAAAGATCTTCAACGAATTTATGTCGTCCGCCCTCTGCGTAGAAGCCTATTCTGCTAGATGGATTGAACCTTCCACTATAAAGTGTATCGTTTGCAAGTTCTCCTTCGCCTCTCAGTGTTTCGAATCGATCGCCCGAAACGCCAGGCATAAACGTTACGCCAGGGGCGAAGAACCAACCTCTTTTCTGATAGCTGTTTTCGCCATAAAGTTTGGACAATTGTCTTCCCTTCTGCGAATAGGCAGTTATGCTAAGAAAGAGGGCAATAAGAATGAATGGCAACTTTTTCATGATTTACAAATTTGCTTGAAATCATGAACGACCGGAAAGCCAATAAATTGAGTTGATAACAAATGGGGTTGAAAAACCCAATTCTAAATCAACTGCAAAATGTGCTTCTCAACTTCTTCGCTATCCCAAACTTGTTCAATATCCGGGCGATTCATTACAGTTTTCATTATCTCATCTTGTCTGATACCGTTGGCAAGAGCCTCTGCATATGGGATATGGGAGAATGAAACCTGTGAGTAAAGAGGAATCCACTTTTCTGGATACTTTGCTGAGAAACGAGCTTCAATTTTCTTTTGAAGCAAGAAATCTTTGTCAGCAGTTTTATCTCGCATCTCAATGTAATTTCTCAACGCGAGTTCCAAAATTGCATCGCCGTTTGGTTTACGGATCTTTGTGTATTCTGCGAAGATTGTTGACCAATCGCCAGCAAAATTATCCATAAGAATGTTCAAGTCTGTGCAGTCTTCAAATCCGCAATTCATGCCTTGTCCGTAGAAAGGAACGATTGCGTGAGCCGCATCACCCATGAGGCAAATTTTGTCTTGATAATGCCATGGATTGCATTTCACCATTACGAGACTTGCAGTAGGATTATTGAAAAAATCTTCCACAAGTTCTGGCATCAACGGCACTGCATCTGCGAAGTATTTGTTGAAGAATGCACGAACGCTAGACTCGTCGGTCAAATGTTCGAAAGCATCTTTTCCTTCAAAAGCCATGAATAGGGTGCAAGTGAAGCTTCCGTCTGGGTTTGGTAGTGCAATCATCATGAACTCACCTCTTGGCCAAATATGAAGGCAAGTAGGATCCATGACATGCTTTCCATCCGCTGTTGGTGGAATCTCTAATTCTTTATATCCGTGAGAAAGATATTCTTGTGAATAATTGAAACGATCAAGACGCTGCATGCGATTTCGAACCGCAGAAAACGCACCATCCGTTCCGAAAATGCGATCGAACTGATGACTAGTAATTTCACCTGTTTGAGGGTTTTCGAATTCTAGGGTATTCGTTTTAACGTCGAGGTCCTTGCAAACGTGGTCGAAATAGATTGAGACGTTTTCGAATTTGGCAGCACAGTGAACAAGGGTTTGATTTAAAAGTCCTCTTGAAACAGAATAAATAGCTTCACCTTCTTTTCCATATTGTTGGTAGTTTAATTCACCCGATACTGAGTGCATTTTTCTACCGGCCATTGGAAGAGCAACTTTCTTAATTTCTTCTTCAATTCCTGCGCCAATTAGGCCTTTCCAGCCTCTTTCACTTAGTGCAAGGTTGATTGATTTTCCTTGAATTATTTTTACTTTTCGAATATCTGGTCTACGATCGAAAACGTGAACATCAAAACCTCTCTTGGCTAAGTAAACGGCCCATAAACTTCCTACGAGTCCTGCGCCAACGATTGCAACTTTTTCTTTTTTCATGGTTAACTTTTGGTTCGTGGAGAGTTGGTTTTTTTTAATTTACTTTAGATAGAGCTTGTTCCAAATCTGCGATTAGATCTTCTGTATCTTCAACTCCAACACTCAAACGAAGGAGACTATCTACAAGACCAGTTTTAATTCTTTCCTCTCTAGGAATAGATGCGTGTGTCATTGATGCAGGGTGACTGATCAATGATTCAACACCGCCCAATGATTCAGCAAGTGAAAATACTTTTACGCTTGTAGCAAGTTTTGAAGCATCTTCAAATGAATCGGATTTAAGTGTGAACGAAATCATTCCACCAAAATCACGCATTTGTTTTTTGGCAACTTCATGATTTGGATGGCTAGGGAAACCAGGCCAGTATATTTTTCCCACTTTGGGATGTTTAGACAAGAACTCAGCTACTGCACGTCCATTCTCACAATGAGCTTTCATGCGCAAGTGAAGTGTTTTTACCCCGCGAAGTACAAGGAAACTATCCATTGGTCCTGGAGTAGCACCGCATGAATTAGCGATAAAAGCTAATTGATCATAGAGATCTTTATCATTCGTCATTAATGCGCCCATTACCACATCGCTATGACCTCCGAGATATTTCGTAGCGGAATGCATCACTATATCAGCGCCCATATCAAGTGGGTTTTGAAGATATGGAGATGCGAATGTGTTGTCGACCATTGACAAGACATTGTGTTTTTTTCCAATATTAACAAGAGCTTCGATATCGATAATTTTCATCATCGGATTGGTTGGAGTTTCCAACCAAAGCATGCGCGTGTTTTTATTGATGAGTTTTTCAACTGCGTCTAAATCGTGCATATCCACAAAGTGGAAAATGATTCCGTAGTTAGCAAAAACCTTGGTGAACATGCGGTATGTGCCGCCGTATAGATCGTCTGTAGCGATTACTTCTTGACCAGGACGAATTAATTTTACGATTGCATCTGCTGCACCCATACCGCTAGAAAAGCAAAGTCCGTGATTCGCGTTTTCAAGCGCGGCAAGACAACTTTCTAATGCGACACGAGTTGGGTTTTTTCCTCTTGCATAAGCGTATCCTTTGTGTTGACCTGGGGCCTCTTGAACGTATGTTGAGGTTTGATATATTGGCGTCATGATAGCGCCTGTTGTTGGGTCCGGCTCCTGACCAGCATGAATCGCCTTAGTTCCAAATTTCATTTATCGGAAATCTTTTGTTGTTGTTCTTTTTTATGCTTGATATATGTTCTTACTACGATTACAGTTGTAATGGTAAGAAAGCCGAGAATAATATACTCGACGTAATTTTTAAGTCCAGGGAATTTTTCACCTAGGAAGAATCCGATTAAGCTTAATGAGCAAACCCAAAGGGCACCTCCGATGAGATTGAAAAACATGAAGCTTTTGAATTCAACACGAATAACTCCAGCTAGAATTGGAGCGAATGTTCTTATGATTGGAAGGAATCTGCCGAGTACTAGGGTTTTCCCGCCATGCTTTTCATAGAATGACTTGGTGACATCTACATATTTTTTCTTGAAGAAAATGGATTCACTTCTTTCAAAGACACGCGGTCCGACTCGCATTCCAAACACATATCCGAATAAACTGCCTAGTATAGCAGCAAGGAACATAGAGATGGTCAGAGTGGTAATACTTACATCTAATAATTCAGGTTGAGTAGAACAGATTAAACCTGCCAAAAAGATCAGCGAATCTCCCGGTAAAAAGAAACCGATGATTAGTCCATTTTCTGCGAACACAATTGTCAGCAGAAGGGCAAGTCCTCCGACGTGAATGATTGTCTCAGGGTTGGTGAGACTCTTAATGAATTCCCATGTTTCCATTGATGCGCAAGGTAGGAATAAACCTCTGTTTGAAAAAATATAGAATCTGATATTGGTCAGGCCCAAACCTTTGTGCCTTCTGAACAATTCGCACAAATGTCAATGGATTTTCTGTCTGTGAAAACTTGCTCTCTAAAGCTTTGGTAAACAGGGCTTTTCCAGATTTCTTTGAATTCGGCATGTTTCAAATCCCCCAGTTGGTGGCTTGCGTCTTTATCGAAGCAACAAGGAACCACTTTTCCATCCCAAGTTATTACAGCGGAGGACCACATTCTCAAACAATGATTTTCCATTTTGTTTTTCAATGAGTAAGTACCGTTTGAGTTTAATCGGTATCTGCTGTATTTTTCAATAGTTGGAATTAATGGATGGTTGACAACAGGATTATATACTTGCGCTGTTTTGAATCGAATTTCATCAACACCTAGTTCTTGAGCCAATTTTTTTACATCATCTATTTGATGTTGATTTGGTTTCACAACAAGAAACTGAAAAATGATATGTGGTGTATTTGACTGAAGTTCTTTTTTCTTTTTTATAATGTTCTTCGTTCCCTCTATCACTTTTGACAGTTGTCCATTGACGCGGTATTGTTCATACACTTCTTGTGTTGTTCCATCAATAGAGATAATCAATCTATCTAGACCTGATTTTACTGTTTTTTCTGCAATTGATTCACTGAAAAAATGAGCATTTGTGCTCGTTGAGGAATAAATCTTTTTTGATTTCGCATACGCAATCATCTCGAATATTCCGCCATGAATGAAGGGCTCACCTTGAAAATAAAAATTGATGTAAACGAGTTTTTTATGCAGCTGATCAATCCAGATTTTGAAATTATTTTCCTTGATATTTCCTGTGTCTCGTGTGAATGCTTTTAGTCCTGAAGGACATTCAGGGCAGCCTAGATTGCAGGCGGTGGTAGGTTCAATAGAGAGACTAATTGGAGATCCGAGAATTTTTTTACTCTTTGTATATCGGGCAAGATAATAGGAGAGTCCAATGCTCATGGCATTTAGAACTCTTGCTGGTGTCCAATGACGGAGTAAATGAATGTTATCTCTGAATATGCGATTCATCGCTCCAAATGTATGTTAAACATATCGTTATATTTGAAACGGATAATTCAACTTCGAACCCTATGATTTCAAAGCTCAGTATTTTCTTTCTTTTTAGTTTAATGGTCTTTGATGGGTTGAGTCAGGTGGTAGTTTCTTCAAAAATTTATGATAAGAAATCGAATGAGACAGTGATGTTCTGCACTGTGATTGAAAAGGGAACTAAGAATGTTGTTTACTCAGATATCGATGGGAAGTTTTCTATTTCCGTTGCGTCGATGGAATCTATTCTTCAATTCAAATTAATTGGATATGTGGATCTTGAATTATCGGCCGCGCAAGTTAAAGGTGCCGCGCGAATTGATATGCAAATGCGGTCAACCGATTTGTCAGAAATCGTAGTGAGACCTGGAGTGAATCCTGCAGAGAGAATAATAAAAAAGGCTATTGAAAATCGTGATATTAATAATCCGGAAAAGTCCCAAACATTTGAGTACGATTGTTACAATAAACTATTTTTTGATATGGTATTTGACACGACAAATGTGAAGAAGCGAGCCTTGACCGATGAAGAATACATGGAGGGGAAAAATGAGATGGAAGATCAGCATTTATTCTTAATTGAAACTGTTAGTACTAGAAAATATCTACCTCCTGATCATTCAGAAGAAACGGTGATTGCGACTAGAGTTTCTGGGTTTGAGAATCCTGATTTTGCCATGCTCGGGTCTCAATTACAATCGTTCAGTTTTTATGGGGACTATGTGGAAATTCTATCTTCTAAATATTTGTCGCCTCTCACGAAAGGAGCGGAGGACAAGTATTTATTTATAATAGAAGATACCACTTTGATCGGCGCGGACACTGTTTTTACATTGTCTTTTCGTCCTAGAAAAGGAAAGAACTTTCTTGGGATGAAGGGACAATTGTTTATCAATACGGATGGTTATGCGCTCGAGCATGTGGTGGCGGAACCCAACAATAGTGAAGGTGAATTATCAATCAAAATTCAACAGCAGTATAAAAAGATAGATGGTCATGTATGGTTTCCTGATCAATGGATTTCGGAAATTATTCTTCCAATGGGCGCGATGCCGGAGTCAAAGATGGTGGGGGAAGGAAGATGTTATGTTCAAAATGTTAAGTTGAATGCGGGTTTTAAAGCGAGCGAATTTTCACCAGTAATTTTAAAAATGGAAGAGGATGCTGTTGCAAAAAGCGACAGTCTATGGGAGAAATATAGAGTGGCCGATTTGGATGAAAAGGATTTAGAAACATATCGTTTTATTGATAGTTTAAGTAGGGCTGAAGGTTTGGAAGCCAAAGTTCAGAAGTGGAAATCGCTAATGGAGGGCTATTGGCCGATTGGCAAAGTGAGTTTAGACATTAATCGTTTTGTTGGTGTCAACAGTTATGAGGGTTTTCGATTGGGTGCGGGTCTTCATACGAACGACGCTTTTTCAAAAAGATTTACAGTGGGAGGTTATACTGCGTATGGATTTAAAGATGCTACTTTGAAGTATGGCGCCGACTGTAAGGTTTATCTAAATCGTGTGAGA
>JBJOKO010000099.1:0-8697 GCA_046046035.1 Bacteroidota bacterium
TCGTGATAAAACGGTTCTGGTTATTGACGATGTTTCAAATTCAGGAAAAACTTTAATGTACGGTGTCAAGCCCTTCCTGGAATTCCCGGTGCGATCCATTCTCACCCTGGTGTTGGTAGATCGCGATCACAACAGATATCCCGTGAAGACAAATTTTGTAGGGCTATCGCTTTCCACAACACTTCAGGAGCACATTTCAGTGGTGCTCAGTGAGCATGGCGATAGCGTTACTTTGGATTAAGAACGGATGATTTTGTTGTAATCCACGATTTGCAGCAGGCGCTAAGAATCAACTTCAATTGCACCAACGAAAAAGCGGATTACCACTGTTTCAAACAGGAGACAATCCGCCGTAATTAGATCTGAATAGAAACTATTCTTCCTCTTCAGTCGCCCCTACATTTTCGTACAAACGAATGAATTCAGCGAGATCAGCAGCTTTGAGATCCCAAGCTTTCACTTTGTATTGTGCTTTGAGGTAATCTGGTTCACGCTCCTGCAACAGTTCGTGAATCATGGTCCACAATTCATGTCCTTTCTTACCGCCCAGTAAAGGACGGGTTTCTGTTTCCGGTTCGAGACGTTGTGCAAGATGATCCGTACTCATTTTCAGATACAGAGTAACCCCTGCTTCGTTCATCAACTCCATATTCTTACCGAAGCAAGGTGTGCCGCCTCCGCAAGCTAAAACGAAGTCATCTCCTTCAATTGCTTCAACCAGTTTTTGTGATTCAGCATCACGAAAAACTTTCTCACCTTCCGTAGCGAAAATTGCAGCAACATCTTTATTGAAGTGTTTTTCGATTTCTTTATCGAGATCGATAAATTTCAATCCAAGTTCAGCAGCGAGTCCACGACCTAAAGCCGATTTTCCTGCTCCCATAAATCCAACGAGAAAAATTCTCATAGTACTGTGTTTTAAATTCTGATTCAATGTTCGATGCTGTAATTAACAGACATCATTTTTCCGTGTTCGAAATAAAAGTCAGCGAATATATCATCAAAACTTACACGGCGTTCGCCCCACTCGTGCTGTTCGGTGTCTGTAACATTGAAACCTTTCGATTTCATGAGTTGAATTAACTGTTGTTCAGACAATTCAAATATAGGAGTATCGAACATTAAGAGTTGTACAGAGTTATCAACTTCCGCACAAACAAAGTTGAAATCATTCTCCGGATCGAAGAAAAGTGAGAATCCTTTTTCCCAATAGTGCCAGACTTGTGAAGCGGAACCATCAATACCTTCCATTTCTTCTTTCTCATCGGGCTCGCCGAATACCAAGCGACACACATCGGATCCTGATCCGAAGTCAATTGGTCCAAAACTTTTCAAGGGTACAGCAATCATTGATTTTCATTGACGAATGAGCTGCAAAGAGAAGCAAAAACCCGAAGAAAATGTGAATTAAGTGCATAAAATGTGAATAAAGTATTTTGTCGTTTCATTTGTACCCGTATCTTTGCACCCGCGTTTCGAAAGAAAAGCACCTGTTAGTGTAAGCAGGAATGATTCCGTAGCTCAGCTGGTAGAGCATTACACTTTTAATGTAAGGGCCCTGGGTTCGAATCCCAGCGGGATCACAGAGTAAAGCAGAGTTAACTTCTGCAAACCAGTAAAGACGGGACTTCCAGCAGATCGCTGAAAGTCCCGTTTCTCTTTACATACAGTTTTACATACGGTTTTCAGGGGGGGATGGAATTGGGAGAATAGCTCCTGCTTCATTGGGTGGGGTTGAGATTGGGTGGGGTTGAGATTGGATTTGATTTTTCGCACGCTGCGTACAGTGGTGAAACATACGGAATACATCCAAGCACTATCGTAGCAGCCACCTAAAGACCCGCACGCCTGCGCATAAGCACACCTAAGCTAGTTACATTCAAGCGCTATATAAAACACTCTCTATCAACCACTATCTGGATTCAGCGGTTAATGAACAATAATGACATTCCTATTATGGTACGTAGTTAACAACAAGTTGAAAACTGCTCGTAGTAGCCCTGATAATCAGGGATTTATTAGTTATACTTTTGTATAATAACACTAATATCATCAATTATGGAAATCAGTTTGACTTTACTTGAAAGCTACTTTAGGAAGACGAAGTATCCAATTAACATTGCGGTAAGCATACAAAAGCCATTTGACGCAACACTTGTATTTATTGCTGGCGAATCCCAAGAAGGTAGTCGCAGAGAATATATAGATTACAGTGACCTAAACGACATCCTAGTAGCGAACAACATCTTGGGTGATACCGGACTACTGCGCAAGGAGCTAGAACAGTTTCAAACAGAACTCAAATCTGGAAACGGTAATAGAAACATGAGAGCCGAAAATATGGAAAGTTTAGTTTATGAAACACTAAGGAAGTATATTTATCAACTCTTGAATGCCTCAATGGGCCAAGTATTCTTTCCAGAAATTGTACCGCTAAAAAAACACCTCGACTATTTTAGAGAACATTCAACAGTCAATTAGCGATGGAATTGTTTGAACAACATTTATCTGAAAGCAAAATACTGTTGGAGCGAAAGGCACAGGAAATTCTACTTACGAAGGCAGATTACGAAGGCAGCAAAATTATGTTTGCTCCTTTGAAGAAAGTCTTAAACAACGTAATTATTTCAGATCATCTATTGGACTTAGCAAATGATAGAGTGGCGTCATTTAGAAACTTGTCGAATAATTCGGAAGAAGGGGCGCGTTACAAAGATGAAGTATGTGCTTTCCTCAGAAGACTTGTTCGAAATAAATTGTAAGGCATCTGTATTAACGGATGCATGATTCTGTTGTAAATGAAGCAATAACACAATAGCATAACCCAAGCATGACAAGAGTTGTGTGATTTCATGCAACAATTGAGTATTTTCATTCTGATCAAATCAAATAACGCAACAATTAACTGAATTTCTATGCTGGAAAAAAAGGTGAAATTTAAGAGCTATGATGGGTATGAGCTTGACGGCACCCTTATAAAGGCGAGTAATGAGAAAGGAGCACTATTGTTTGTCCACGGTATCACTTCCTCAAGGGATGAATTAGGGTTTCACTCCGATTACGCAAATTATCTTTCTGAAAATGGAATCACAACAATGCGTTTTGATTATCGCTTTCACGGTGGGAAGCACGATGGCAACACGAAACTGGAAAATTTATCCTTGTGTGGTATTGTAAATGATATTGATGCTGCATTTTCTGAATTGAAAAATAATGTCGGGAATAAAATCAAATCGTTCTTTATTGTAGGGACAAGTTTCGGTGGCGGGCTGTCTGCCTTCTGGGTTGATAGCAACAAAAAAACTGAAATCAAGAAAGTAATTCTCAATGCTCCGGTCTTGAATTATGAGAACGATGTGCTTGAAAGAAACGGACTTGTTGCAAATGGTTCTTTGTCAGACAAGGCGCAAAAGCAATTGAAGAAAAAGGGGTTTGTAAATTCTTCGGATATTCATTTTGGTAGAGGCCTAATCAATGAGTTGAAATATGTAAATGGAATAAATGCGCTACGAAATCTTGGAAATAAAGTTGTAATTTTTCATGGAAAAGATGATGAAGATGTCCCACTTTCATCTTCAAAAAAATATAAGTCAACTGCTACACAACTTGAAATAATTCCGAAGGTTGGTCATGGCTTCGGTGTTGAAGATGATGAAGATTTGGATTTCCCTGAAACGAAAGAAATTCATAGAGGTATTTACTGCAAGGCATTGCAAATAATTGAAAGCACTCTATGAAATCGTATGAAGAAATCGGCACAGGAATATTTGTTCATGAGAAAGTAAAGATTGGTAAGAATGTAACAATAGGACACTGCTCATGTATCGG
The DNA here is from genome assembly GCA_046046035.1 of Bacteroidota bacterium. Taxonomy (GTDB): domain Bacteria; phylum Bacteroidota; class Bacteroidia; order Flavobacteriales_D; family Sanyastnellaceae; genus JAIXWP01. The sequence continues at coordinate 3,829 of JBJOKO010000099.1, forward strand.
TTTTGGCTGCCCAGAGGATGGTGAATTAATAATTGAGGACAATGTTTCCATCGGTTCATTTTGCGTAATACATTTCGGAGCTGTCATAAGAGAATCCGTAATCATTGACCATAAATGTGTGATTGGAAGCGAAGTTGAAATTGGTAAGAACACAAAAATACTAACGGGCAAAGAAGTTACTTATAGAGCCAAAGTTGGCGAGAACTGCATCATTGGCGGTCATGTTCCCGACAGAACCATAATTGAAGATGATGTAACCTTCATGGGCGAGATTGCCCATAGTCATAGAGATTCAAGCCGCGATTGGGAAACAACCGAAGAAGAATCACCTGTTATTTATAAGGGAAGTTTTATTGGTGTCAATGCTCTGCTTGTAGGATTAAAAAAAGTTGGACCCTGTGCATTTATCGGCGCAGGTGAAATTGTCAAATACAGTGTTGGCGAAGGAATGGCGTTTATAAACGGAGTTCAAAAACCAATTTCAGAATTAAGAGGTTTTGTAAAATCAAGATGCAAATGAGTAAAAGTTTTCGGTCAATAAACATTTTCGTTTCTCATCCATTTGAGCCAAAGAATCCTGTTTACGATGTTGAAAAGTTTCGGACTAACATTAAACTGCTAATTTCTAAAGCAGAAAATCTTGTAAGAATGGAGTATCAAGATTTTGAGATTGAAACCACTTTTATTTTCAGTGATTTGTTTGATGGCTTGCCTAAACAAATTGAAAGTAGTATCAGAAGTAGCCACTTAGGAATAGTAGATATAACGGAAAGTAAGCCGAACATTTTTTTTGAATACGGATTGCTGTATGGTCTTGACATCCCAGTGTTGTTGATTAAGACAACTGAATCAATGGCAACATTTCCAATTCCAGCCGACCTGAAAGACCGTCTTCCAATCGTCTATGAGAACTTTGACAAACTTTTAGATGCCGTTGTAAATAATCTTGCGGATGCGTTTAAGAAAATACTTCACAACGATTCATTGGCAAATATTTACTTAAACAAAATTTGGTTTCCAAATGACGTAAGAACAATCCATGTTATTACATCAACAGAATCAGAAAAGAGAATTCAGTTTTCTGCTCCTGAATCTGATAACTACATGTTACTTGAAAGTTTAGGCGATAAGGATTCTTTACTCTCGGTTGTTACCTTCCTAAATAGACATTACAGAAACATAAATACTCCGATGTATGCTGCTGATAGTTTTTCAGGTTCGCTTGAAGATAATATTGTAGTAATCGGTGGACCAGGTGATGATGATGGAGATGGAAACCCTGTATGCAAAATTTTCACTGATAAGATGCAAGTGAAAATTACTTACTCCGAGGATTGTGAAAAATTACTTTACAAGGAACATGAGTATGTTGCGAAAAAGCAAGGAAACAAAACTGTTATGGATTGGGGTTACTTCGCAAGATTTCCAAACCCACTCAATCCACGAGCATCGGTAGTTTTGGTTCACGGCATTCACACCTTTGGTGTTCTGGGTGCTGCAAAAGCTTTTTCTGACCATCCATCAGCACAAGGAAATATCAGAAAGGTTATGAAAAAACTAAACCTTGATGATATAAAGCAAGCATCATTTGAGTGTTTCTTTCCTGTTGAATTTTTAAACCAAAGTGTCGTGTGTCCAGAAATTGACGAAGATTACATATTACCATTAGCAAAAAAGTAGTGAAGGATTTTATTGAACTCATAAAAGACAATGCAAAAAATTACCCACATAGAATTGCGGTAATTGATGGAGCAAGGAAAATCAGCTATGCTGATTTTATTGCTCATGTCAAATCAATTTCGAACCAACTTGTAAAGTGTGGCCCAAAGCCAAAAGTTGCATTTGATTTGACGCAAAGTGTTGAAGCGTATGCTTTGATTGTTGCTGTTCTTAATGTTGGTGGAACTTATTGCCCGTTAAATCCTGAAGCACCTCTTGAAAGAAAGAAACAAATCGTAACTGAGTTTGCACCTGATTATATTGTTGTTGATTCTGACGAAAAGGTTTTGGAATTGAAATCAGAAATGGCAATTACTATTTCAAATTTGTATTCGGTTGGTAGCACCTCGGAAATTCGGATTGACTACAACGGTGAGGATATTATTTATGTAATCTATACATCAGGTTCAACTGGTATTTCAAAAGGTGTTCAGATTTGCAGGAAGGCATTGAATAAATTTTTGGAGTGGTCAATACCAACTTACGGTGCAACAGAAAATGATGTGTGGGGACAATTTTCTTTTTTGAGTTTTGATTTAAGCGTTGTAGATATTTTCACATGCCTGTGTTCGGGTGCAACATTGTATGCAATGAATGATGTTGTTGCTAAAAAATATCGTCCTGCAGGTGAAATTGAAAAGGAAAATATTACTGTATGGCATTCAATACCAAGTGCTGTTGAGTTTATGATTAAGAATGAGAAAAGCAAAGCATACGATTTTTCTTCTTTGCGGTTGATGAGTTTCTGCGGTGAAACATTGCAAAAGCATCAAGTTGAATTTTTGTTCGGGAAGAAAAACGATTTGACTGTTTTCAATACTTACGGTCCTACCGAAGGAACTTTGTTTTGCACTTGGCAGGAATTAAAATCTTCAAACTATCTTGAATACTGTCAGCATTCCATGAGTATCGGAAAAGCAATTACAGGTTGGAATCTTAAACTAAATTCAGTAGAAGAATTTGAAGGAAAAGAAATTGTTTTGTGTGGTGAATTTATTGGTAAGGGATATTTAGGGTTTGTAAGCGATTCTAAATTTAATATCATTGAAGTTGATGGAAAAAAAGTAGAGAGTTTTGAAACTGGTGATATTGTCAATGAAGAAAACGGAAATTTATTTTTCTCCTGTCGCAAAGACAGGCAGGTGAAAATTAAAGGTTACAGAGTAGAATTGGATGAAATTGATTTGAGGATTCGTGAGTTTTTAAATTTGCCGTGTGTAACTGTTGTGAAGAAAGAAACACTTTATTCCTTTATTGAAACGCATGAAAATATTCAGGAGCATGATTTGAGAGAGTTTCTCAAATCAAAAATGGAGTTGTATAAAATTCCAAACGGGTTTTATTCTATCCCTGAAATTCCAAGAAGTCAGAATCAGAAAGTTGATGTTAATTCACTAATTGAAAAACTACCATGAATAAAAATATAAAATCACCTTTTGAAGTTGTTGCCAAGGCACTTGAAATTAGTGTGCATATGTTGAATGAAAATTCCGCCATCGGCGAAACTCCGAATTGGGATAGTTTGAATCATGTTGTAATCATTGGCGAATTAGAAAGTAATTACGGAATTCAAATCCCAAATGAGGATATTGAAAAATATATCACGATGAAAGCGATAATTGAACTTTATGAAAGTTTAAAGTGAGGAATACAGTTGTATAAACTTTATTCTGTTTGTGAAGTAGTCCTCAAATAATTTCCGAAACAATTCTGCATTAAATTTTTCGGAATTGTTTTTTACCCAACTGACAATCTCTAAACTTTTTGTGTTGTCTGTGTTGTGTGCCTTGCTTGCAAGTAACTCCAAATATTCTTCACGTTCTTGAATCATTCTTTCCCAAAACGAAAGTTGAATCAATGAATCGTAAGAACCTTCTTTGTATAGGTCTAAGATTCCGTCCAACGCAATTTCGCCAAACTCTTGAAATATTATTTTTTCTTTGTAATTAAAAAGTGGGTCGCTTAACTCCTGAAATACTTCTCCTGTTTGTAAATATCTATCATCTTTCAATTGGAGAAAGAGCCAAATCCAATCTTCATTGTAATTATTAAAAAAGAAGTGGTCGATTTTATTCGGATTGTAAGCCATGAAGCCACCGGACAACATTCTCTCATTAACTACTTCTACATCTGTCGCAATGTGTCCTAAGGCCGAATCATCTACCAGCCCCTCAATGTTTGCACCTACAAATTTATACTCACCAAGTAATTGAAACAATTTAGTAATCAAATTAACATTTGGGGCTTGAATATCGTCATCCATAAAAAGGATATTTTCAAAGTGCTTCGCTTTGGAATACATCATCGCAAAATTTCTCGCATAGCCCAAATTCCAACTTGGTTCGCCCAAGTCTCTCAACAAAAAAGAAAATTCTGGAAACGAAATATTGAACTCGCTGACAAACTTTTTAAACTCTGCTTTACCTAAATATGTGCAATTTGAATAGTTATTGCAAAGATCCAAGACGGATACTTGGTTAACGATATTCACAGAATCGTCAACAATGTAGAGCTTGTGTGGAGTGTTCTGAATTGACTTAAGTGTACTACATAGAGTTTTAGGCCTGTCCTTTGTAAAAATGAATATGGCCGCTTTATAGACATTCATAAATAGAGATGGATGATTAAAAGTGTTTGCCATGTCAGACTTTCTCCCACGTATTTACTTTTTGGAATCGTTAAAGGTATTGAATGGGATTAGTACTCTACAATAAACTATCAACACCAATCTGAAGGAGATAGCTGTTAACGTGCATCCTAATTTCCCAAACGTTTAGCTTTCTTTGAAATTAAATTTAATAGTCCAACACAGTTCAAGTATATGAACTGTGCATCCTCAGGCATTGCTTCAATCTCTGGATTTGTATCTACATTATTCTTCTTTAGTGCGTGGTGAAACTTTGATATGAAATCGAAAAAGCCGCGTAGCACATTGGCTATTTCTTCCACAGCTTCGTTTGAATAACCAGCCGCAACCAAATAATCTCGTAAGACACTCATCTGCTTTGTGGTTTTCACCAACTCATAAAACGGGCGGAGCGCTATTACCGCACTCTTCCATTCACCCATGAGAATATGCTTTTTTGACTCCAGAATAGATCTCTCGCATGAAATAAGTCGTTTTTGAAGTTCACCATATTTCTTTGGTAA
>JBJOKO010000100.1:0-8637 GCA_046046035.1 Bacteroidota bacterium
GCTACTTTTTTACCCTTTAGGAGAGGGAGGTAGAGGTCAACTTGTGCTGCACCCACGACAATACCTGATTTATTCATGCTTTGAAGAGTTTGGGTGTCTCCTTGAATGGCAACACCCGAGCAGGCAAATAATATGGAAAGGGCAAAAAGGAACTTCATACTACAAAAATGAATAATAATCCGTCAATCAATTATTGCGCCTGACTACTTTTACGAACTCAAAGTTTTTAATTTGAAATTCTCCTCATACATATCACAGAGAATGCTTCGGTCTGACGACGAGAAGCGGATTTCTAGACCAATAGTGCGAATTGCCACTATTGGAATAGCTGTTGGTGTGGCTTTGATGATGCTTTCGGTTTCGATAGTCAAAGGATTTCAAAAAGAAGTCAAAGGCATGGTTGTCGGTTTTGGATCACATTTTCAAGTGGTTTCAAATAGAGATAACATTGGTCGAGATTCGCAAAGATTGCTTTTCGATCAAGAGGTTTATGACAATTTGAAAAAACTTCCCGATGTAACACATGTGCAAGTTTTTGCGAGTAAGCCGGGAATAATAGAGTCCAAACTTGGCTTGCAGGGAGTGGTTATCAAAGGAGTTGATGAGGATTATGATTGGAAATTTTTAGAATCTGTTATTAAAGAAGGTCAGCGTTGGTCGCAGGATAGCGCCGAGACAGAGAAAATTATTATTTCAAAATTGATTGCCAATAGGCTTCAATTGAAGTTGAATGATAAGGTGAGTGTCTATTTTGTGAATAATCAAGACGACGCCCGTCAACGCAATTTCACAATTGTTGCATTGTATGAAACCGGATTAGAAGATTACGATTCACAGTACGTTTTCACTGATATTTCACACGTTCAAAAGCTTAGTGGATGGGGGATTCAAGCACAGGTGCTCGTTGATACTGTTTGTCAAAATGGAATGATAACAGCAGGAGCGTTGGCATTTGGTGGCGACGGAAATTTTAGATACAGTTGGAGCAATGCCTCTTGGCAAGGTGAGGGACCTCAGTTCATTTATGCTACAAAGGATACTTCGTTTTACGCTGTAGTGCGTGATTTGGCGGGAACAGAATCAGATACTGCGTTTGCTAAAATTGATTTTTATGATGACGCAAGTGTCGATCCTTGTCGTCCTTACAAAGTAACAACGCGAACTAGCGGTGGAAGTCAACAAAACTATATTGGCGGCTATGAGGTTTTGATCAACGACTATGATAAATTGATAGAAGCCGATGATGCGATTTTCAAATCTCTTCCTTACGATTTGCAAACACATAAAGTGACAGATCGAAGCCCCGAAATTTTTTCTTGGTTGGCAATGTTGGATATTAATGTGATCATCATAATCGTGTTGATGATTGTAATTTCTATCGTCAATATGACATCGGCTTTGTTGATCATTATTCTGGAAAGACAACAGTTGATTGGTACATTGAAAGCTCTTGGAAGTACTGATAGTCCTATTGTTCGGATATTTCTTTACAATTCAGCTTTTATCGTTGGTCGCGGAATTCTATGGGGAAATATTGTAGGTGTAGGAATAGCCGCGCTTCAATGGAAGTTTCATTTCATTCCTCTTAATCCTGAAAATTATTATGTAAGCACTGTTCCTATAAGTTTAGAATGGGGACTATTTTTAATACTTGATGTTTTTACAATCGGCATTTGTCTTTTTGCTATGTTGATTCCTGCGAAATATGTAACACGCATTTCGCCGATTCGCTCTATAAAATTTAACTAGAAATAGAGTTATTACCTTTGCATCCTAATTCATAGAAATGAAGTACGCTCAAAATATCCTAGAGACAATCGGAAATACTCCGATGGTCAAGCTTAACAAGATCACGAAAGACATTCCTGCTTTGGTTTTAGCGAAAGTGGAGACCTTTAATCCAGGTAATTCTATTAAAGATAGAATGGCGCTTAAAATGATTGAGGATGCTGAGAAGGATGGTCGTTTGAAGCCTGGTGCAACTATTATCGAGGGTACAAGTGGAAATACTGGTATGGGGCTCGCAATAGCTGCAGTAATCAAAGGATACAAGTGTATTTTCACTTCTACAGATAAACAATCGAAGGAGAAATTTGATGCTTTGCGTGCATTTGGCGCAGAAGTAATTGTATGTCCTACTAACGTTGATCCGGAAGATCCTCGCTCATATTACAGCGTTTCTTCACGCCTTGAGAAGGAAGTTCCAAATAGCTGGAAGCCTAATCAATATGATAATCCAAGTAATGCTCAAGCACATTACGAAAGCACCGGTCCTGAAATTTGGGAACAAACGGACGGAAAGATTACCCATCTTGTAGTAGGTGTAGGAACCGGCGGTACAATCAGTGGCACTGCTCGTTATTTGAAAGAGAAAAATCCGAATATTAAAGTATTGGGAATTGATACCTATGGTAGCGTTTTCAAGAAATACAAAGAGACTGGAGATTTTGATAAAAACGAAATTTATCCATACATCACGGAAGGAATTGGTGAAGACTTTTTGCCTCAGAACGTTGACTTTAGTTTGATTGATCACTTCGAAAAAGTGACGGATAAAGATGCTGCTATTTACACAAGAGCAATCGCTCGTGATGAAGCTATTTTTGTTGGAAATAGCGCTGGAAGTGCTATTGCAGGTATCCTTCAAATGAAAGATATGTTCAAAGAAGGCGACGTAGTAGTTGTCATCTTCCATGATCACGGTACTCGCTATCTAGGAAAAATGTTCAACGACGAATGGATGCGCGATCGTGGTTTCCTTGAAGTAGAAAAGAAAACAGCAAAGGACTTAATCGCGGATCACGCAGACAAACCATTGGTGACAATTGGCTCTGGTGAGTTGGTAGGACATGCGGTAGCTAAGATGAAGAAATTCAATATCACGCAGATTCCTGTTATCAAGGACGATCAATTTGCTGGTTCAATAGATGAAAGCAAAGTCTTCCAAGTCTTGGTTGAAGATCCGAAATTATTGGATAAAAAGATTGAAGATGTAATGGGGGCTCCGTTTCCTATTGTAGAGGAGAATACTGATATTACAACCCTTTCAAAGCTTATCAATAGAGATACTCCAGCAGTATTGGTGAAAATGCAAAATGGCAAGTATCACATCGTAACGAAGTACGATGTGATAGATGGTATTGCTTAAAACCGAATGTTTATTCGGTTTATTTCTTAAAGTTGGAAATTGTTGTTGTGATGATTCTGACGCAGTCCATTAATTGTTCTTCATTAATGGTAAGTGGAGGAGCAAAGCGAATGATATTGCCGTGAGTTGGTTTTGCAAGCAATCCATTTTTTGAAAGTTCGATGCAAATATCCCAAGCGGTATGCCCGTCTTCTGTGTCATCGATAACAATAGCATTTAGTAATCCACGTCCACGAACTAATGTCACCAATTCGTTTTGAGCGATGAATTTATTCATTTCGCTACGGAATAGTTGACCAAGTTTTTCTGAATTTTCAGCTAGTTTCTCATCTTTCAGAACTTGTAATGCTTCGATAGCAACTGCGCATGCCAATGGGTTTCCACCGTATGTTGATCCGTGTTCGCCTGGCTTAATAGTCATCATAACTTCATTGCTAGAAAGCACAGCAGAAACTGGAAGAACTCCACCAGAAAGTGCTTTTCCAAGAATTAGCAAGTCTGGTTTTACGTTCTCATGATCACATGCGAGCATTCTTCCTGTTCTAGCAAGACCAGTTTGCACCTCATCCGCGATCATAAGCACGTTGTATTTTGTACAAAGGTCACGAACACCTTGAAGGTAACCTTCATGAGGAACAACAACGCCCGCTTCGCCTTGAATTGGCTCGAACATGAAACCTGCGATATTTGGTTCAGCTTTGAAAGCTTCTTCTATCGCTTGAAGGTTGTTATATGGAACGATTATATAACCAGGCATGAATGGTCCAAATCCAGAAGTGCTGCTTGGATCTTGTGATGAAGAAATAGCAGCAAGTGTGCGGCCCCAGAAGTTTCCTTCTACGAATACCATTTTAGCTTGGTTCGCAGGAACTCCTTTCACATCATAAGCCCAACGGCGAGCTAATTTCACCGCTGTTTCACCACCTTCTACTCCCGTATTCATGGGAAGGACTTTGTCGTATCCAAAGAAGTCGGTGATATATTTCTCATACTCTCCTAGTCGGCTATTGTAGAATGCGCGAGAGGTGAGAGTGACCTTTTGAGCCTGAGAAGTAAGTGCATTTATAATTCTAGGATGACAATGACCCTGATTTACGGCTGAATAAGCTGAGAGAAAATCATAGTATTTATTTCCTTCCAAATCCCAAACAAATACGCCTTCAGCTCTGTCGATAACCACAGGAATTGGGTGATAATTATGAGCGCCATAATTGTCTTCTAAGTGCATTGCTTCTTGAGAAGTAAGCTTTTGAGTGGTTGTTTCGACCATTTTTTAATAAAATTGTTTGGTTTGCTGCAAATTTAGTGAGAAGTAAGTGAGGAAAATGTGTTGATTCATATTTGAGTAGAGATTTACTCATAATGTGAGTTGATAGGTGTAAAAAAGGGGTTTCGTCTAACTTTTAGTTAAAAAAAGGCTATTTTAGTTTCGATTGAAGTAATGTTGTTTTCTTCGACTTTAGGGGGTATTTATACCCTTTTTGCGGTAAAATACGGAATCTTACTCAATTTTTTGTTCGAAGGCGTGGAATGAAAGACGAAACCTCGTAGTTTTGATGCGGAAAATACTGCTATTCAAAATACGACAGATTGGAACGGGGAGCTATTTCGTGGCTCAGGAGTGATTCAAAGTCCTGCCGTTTTGGGAGAGAGGACGGCAGGTGCCCCGTTTCCATTCTGTCTCTTTTTTTTTAAGTCTATTAAAAATCTTCAAAATAATTTCCACTATTAGTTCTTTTGATTTTTCACAAAGATGATTCTGCTGTATTTTCGCGGCCGATTCAAAAGATCAAAACAAACAAAATGGCAGGAAATATTACATTCACAATGATCAAGCCTGATGCAACAGGCGCTGGACATACCGGTAAAATCATTGACAAAATCATCAACGCTGGCTTTAGAATTAAAGCTATGAAACTTACTCACCTGAGCAAGGAAGAAGCTGGTAAATTCTACGAAGTACACAGTGCTCGTCCTTTCTACGGAGAATTGGTAGAATACATGACCAGCGGTCCTATCGTTGCAGCTATCCTTGAAAAGGACAATGCTGTTGAGGATTTCAGAACACTTATTGGTGCTACTGACCCACAGAAAGCTGACGAAGGAACAATCAGAAGAGAATTTGCTACAAGCATCGCTGCTAACGCAGTACACGGCTCTGATAGCGACGAAAACGCACTTATTGAAGGTGCATTTTATTTCTCAACTAGAGAACACGCCTAAGATTACTCTAAGACTTTTTGAAAAGAGCAATCATGGTATACCGTGGTTGCTCTTTTTGCTTAATTTCATACCGGTTGAACTTCAAACCTCTCAATTAAAAAATGAACAAAATCAAAGTAGCAAATCCCATCGTTGAAATGGATGGTGATGAAATGACCAGAATCATTTGGACTTTCATTAAAGAAAAACTTATTCACCCATATCTAGATCTTGATATCAAGTATTTTGATTTGGGTGTTGAACATAGAGATGCCACGGAAGACCGCGTTACGGTTGAAGCGGCTGAAGCTACTTTGAAATATAACGTTGCCGTTAAATGCGCAACAATCACACCTGATGAAGCTCGTGTAAAAGAATTCAATCTAAAGAAAATGTGGAAGAGTCCAAATGGAACAATCCGCAATATTGTAGGTGGTACTGTTTTCCGCGAACCAATCATTTGCAATAACATTCCTAGACTAGTTCCTGGATGGACGAAACCAATCAATATTGGTCGTCACGCTTTTGGTGATCAGTATCGCGCTACAGATGCTGTAATCAAAGGAAAAGGTAAATTGACGATGACTTTCACACCAGAAGATGGTGGAGAAGTGAAAACTTGGGACGTCTATAATTATGAAGGCGATGGTGTTGCTATGGCCATGTATAATATCGACGAGTCAATTTATGGTTTTGCAAGAAGCTGTTTTAACCAAGCTCTTATGCGCAACTGGAATTTGTATTTCTCTTCTAAGAATACAATCTTGAAAGCGTATGATGGTCGTTTCAAAGATATTTTCGAAGAAGTATATCAAGCAGAATATGTAGAGAAATTTGCTGCTGCAGGTATCACATACGAGCACCGTCTTATCGATGATATGGTTGCTTATTGCTTGAAAAGCGAAGGTGGTTTTGTTTGGGCTTGTAAAAACTACGATGGAGACGTTCAGTCGGATATCGTTGCTCAAGGTTTCGGATCACTAGGTTTGATGACGTCTGCATTGATTACTCCAGATGGTAAAACAATGGAAGCAGAAGCAGCTCACGGAACAGTGACTCGTCACTACCGTCAGCACCAACAAGGCAAGAAAACTTCGACAAATCCAATCGCTTCTATTTTTGCTTGGACTCAAGGTCTAGCTTTCAGAGGTAAATTAGATGGCAACCAAGAGTTGATCAACTTTGCGAAAACACTAGAAACAGTTTGTGTGGATCTAGTAGAAAGCGGAAAGATGACAAAAGACCTTGCAGTTTGCATCCACGGTGATAAAACAAACGATTCTCACTGGTTGACAACTGAAGATTTCTTAGATGCAATCGACGCTGAGTTGAGAAGCAGAATGAGCTAAGGGAAGAGTGAAGATTGATGTGTGAAGTGTGAAGTGTGAGGGAGATGGTTGATGGCTAATGTTTGACTTTTGATGTTTTTGTAAAATAAAAAGCCCCGAAAAACTTTGTTTTTCGGGGCTTTGATTTTTTCCATCAGCCATCAGCCATCAGCCATTAGACCTCAACCATTAGTTCTCCGGGATGATCGAGAATTCCTCTGTTTTTAGGACTACACAAAAGCGATTTTCGAAGCCTGATTCGTCGCCTGTTTTGATGAAATCAAAACCAGTTGCGACCATGCCTTTTGCTTTGATTTCGGAGAAGTGATTTGGGAAATCTCTTCCAAATTTCATTAGGCCTTGACCATAATACATCATCATGTCATAACCTAGTGCAGAGAAATCTGTAGGTTCAGATTTGAATTTTCTTCGATATGTTTCAATCCATTGCTGGTCGCTTTGCGCTGCATAATCAAGGTAGATTGCTTTTGGAAAGTGAATCTTATACTTGTTGCGATTGTCAGCACTGATGCCCTCCATCGTTTCCCATTCATCGTAACCATATACTATTGCATCTGATGATTTAATCAAATCAAACATGGCGTTGATTAACTTCTTGTCGTTAGTCGGCATAACAATAATGTTCTTCTTTGTTTTTGAAAGAAGCCCACTCAACGCACTTATTGATCCCGAAGTGCTTTTCACTACACGCACCGAGTCACCTTTTGTTGATAGATAAGCATCAGAAAAAACTTGAACTTGTTTTATATCATCAACATCAATTGAGTTAATGAGAATCACATTGTCCATTGAATGTTTTTGTGCAACGTAGCGGCCCATAAACTCCCATTGAGATGCATCGCTTGGACAAGCTTTGCTGATGTTTTGACAAGAAAGTAATGTCTTGTTGCTTTGAGGAACAGGAATTACAATATGGCTTCCTGTAGTTTCAGAAAATGTTTTTACAGTCGCAATTGATTCTTTGAAAACAGGTCCGAAAATGATATCTGCATTTTTTGTTTCAGCCTTATCAATCGCTCTTTTGGTTGTAGAAGCCGCATCAGTTACGTCATTCACATAAATGTCTGCATGAAGCCCCATCGCTTTTAACGAGTCGGAAGCCATTTGCATTCCTCTGTAAAGATTGATCGCTACATCGCGGTACATACGGTCTTTTTCGTCTAGCAAACTATCCGCAACACCAGTATAGAAAGGCAACATCAATGAGATATTGTATTCTGATTTTTTCCCACCACCTACAATTGGAAGAGGTTTCTTTTCTTTAGGAGTTTCAATTGGTTTTTCAACCGAATGATTGTTCGGTAATGCGCGAGAAGGAATCAAAATGATTTGACCTTCTTTCAATGCGTCACCTAATCCTGGATTCACCATTTTGATAGCATCCACACTTACATTATAGCTTCGTGAAATACCATATAGTGTTTCGCCAGCCATTACAGTGTGTTTGGGATATTCGAATTCTCCCTGAGTAACAGGAGTTTCAACTTTGGTGCTTTTTTTAATTGGAATTCGAAGTTCTTGTCCTTTGCTCAAACCTTTGTCACATCCTGGGTTTGCCGCAATGATCAGATTTATATCTACGTCGTATTTTTTTGAAATAGCATAAAGTGTTTCTTTCTTTTCTACAGTATGAGAAAGGTAAGATTCATTGCCTTGGCTGATGACTTTGTTGTCGTTGATTTTTGATTTGTCTGCAGGAATTTTGAGAATTTGTCCGTCTTTAATTGATGTGTCACTTCCAGGATTTGCTGCCACTACTTCATTGATATCGCACTTATACAATTTGCAAATCGCGTATAGAGTTTGTCCCTTTTCCACGGTGTGCATATAGTAAGCTTTACCAGCCACTTCTTCCATCGGACCGATGGTTTGTGAAGTAGCTGTGCATGATGCAAGGCTAAATCCGAGCAGACAGATAACCAAATAAAGATAACTTCT
>JBJOKO010000101.1:0-8603 GCA_046046035.1 Bacteroidota bacterium
ACCATTCCATATAGACCTCCATTTGGATCAAAACCTCTTAAATTGAAATCGAATGTGCCCATCATTTTCTCACCTGTTGGTGCAGCAATTGCATTCACATAATTATCTAATTCTGCTTTGCTACCAACCCATTCTCCGACGTTGAACATGGATTGATTTCCCTTTGCCCATGAAGGCAAAGTATATTTCAAATTATAACTATAATCTTCTTGTACATAGCTTGGAAAGTGCTTCACAGCATCCCATCTGAACCCATCAACACCAGTTTGTTTTTTCATCCAAGTAATCCAATTCCTACCCCCATTCCTCATGTAATTTGACGTTTGAGCTGGATTATAGCCAACAACATTTGAACTCAATCCGAATGAGTTGCTTTCATAAGAAATATCGGGACCAAAATATGCGGAACATATATCACCTGTGGTGCAGTTATTATTTTGATTAGGATAAAAGTCTGTATAGTTCTTTGGCCATCTGCCCGAGCGTGACCAATAATTCGCTTGCGTTTCAGCTGTTGCGCCTGTATTATAGCTTACATAGCGAAAATTCTTATATCCGCCATTTGTTGCAACCGAATAACTGTTCGGGTCGTAACCCCCAGCTCCATTAGCACTTCCTGCGCTGCTAACGTGATTAAGAACAACATCTTGAATTACTTCAATTCCATTAGCATGCATAATTGCAATCATTCGAAGTAATTCATCCTTTGTACCCATGCGAGTTCGGGTATATCCTTTTTGATATTTATCTCCAAGATCATAATGATCGAAAGGCGCATATCCAACGAAATAAGGACTTTCATTTTTAGGTGTCGGAGGAATCCAAACGGCATCAATTCCCATTTCTTTGAGCCTTGGTGCTAATTCAGCCAAATAATTCGCCCATTGATCTGTATAATTCGCATTGTAATAGTCCCACCAGAAAGCTTGTAAGACTACTTTTTTAACTGTGGTTTGACTCCACGAATTCGCGCTAAAGCAAAAAGCAAGTGACAAAAAAATAGCCAATTTTCTCATATCAGTACGGTTAAGGTACTGCAATATAGAAAATTATAAATACCGACTGTAATTATCTTTTATTTAAGAGCTTAGATATAACCTCGGCATTTAATGGCTTGTCCTGGAAACCAACAACCATGGGATAGCTATGTGCTTTTGTTACGTCGGCTTCATTCAAAGATGAGGTAACGAAAACAACCTTCATTTTTGATCTGACCTCATCTGGCAGCGAAGAAGCCGCATCGAGAAAATCAAAACCATTCATTTCGGGCATATTGATATCTAAGAAAATAAAGTCCGGCATCACCAGATCAGGAGATGATAGGTAATCCAATGCCAATCGACATGAATCAATAACCACTACTTCAACACCCAATTGGATACGTTCTATGATTCGTTTGTGAACGAAGTTGAACACATCATCATCATCTATGAGTAGGACTTTCATTTTCTTAATTATTTAATACTACTGGGAGAGTAACAGTCATCGTTGTGCCTTTTCCAAGTTCAGATTCCACTTCAATATTTCCATTCAAATTCGCAAGCACCTCCTTACAAATGTAGAGCCCAAGGCCTGTTCCAACACTAGTGCTAGTGCCTCGGTAGAACATATCAAACACTTTACCTATGCTGTGTTTTGAAATTCCTTCTCCGTTATCGATAACTTTAAAAGTGATTTCTGGGCCAATGTTTTTCATTTCAAAATGAACAAAAGCATCCGAGCTGTTCTTCTTACGGTACTTGAACGAGTTCCCAATTAGATTTTTGAAAAGCACTTTGATTCGGGCTTTATCAGAATAAATAACTGAATCGCCCTCAATATTCATTTTAAAATCAACATCCTTTTCAGAAGAAAACTTTAGATCATTGTAAATATCTCGAACAATATCAGCAACATCAAAACTTTCAAGTTTTACCTCAAGTCTGCTGTTGCGAGAATATTCTAGAATTTCTTGAATTGTATCATCGAGACGATTCACACTAGCATCCGCAAGTTTCAGATATTCTTCAGTTTCTTCGTCAATACCATTTCCTGAAAATACCAGTGAGAAAATTCCTTTTATTGCGAGAAGTGGTGAGCGCAAATCATGTGATACGCGATAAACAAAATTGTCCAATTCCGCATTGATTTTTTTGAGCTCCTCGTTCTTTCTTAAAACGTCTGCTTGCCAAGTTCTCAATTCGGTTACGTCCATAACGCTCCCCACAAAACGCTGTAAATTTCCATTTTCATCTCTTTCAGCTATGGATAGCGTGTCGAGTATTCTTACAGATCTGTTTTCATCATTTCTATAAATTCTATATTCACAAGATACTTTGTCGACACTTCCACTATATAGTTGTTTCAAGGCAACTTTAACGTTTTCATAATCTTCTTCAAAAACTGATCTCTTCCAATTATGCTCAAATTCAAAATCGCTAGAAAAGCCATATTGATCTTTTAATACATCGTTCCAATATGTCGTTTCATTCAATGCATTCCACTCCCAGATACCAATGTTGGCTTTCTTAGTAATCAATTCAAATTTCGAATTGATATGCATTAACTCTGATTGAGCTTTTCTTTCTTTAGTAATGTCTCGCTGAATGGCAATATAATTAGCCAACACACCATCATCATTAAAAATGGGTGTAATCTGAAGATTATTGAAATATGGTTGCCCGTCTTTGGTGAAATTCTGGATTGTTACCTCAATTCCCTCCTGCTTTTTCAAAGCTTCGCTAATAGCCGTTTGAACGTCAGTGTCCACATCAGGTCGTTGCAAAAATTCTCGCGGCTTTAATCCCCTTACCTCTTCTATTCTATAGCCTGTAATGGTTGTAAATGCATCATTCACCCATTCTATTCGTCCTTCAGCATCAGCAATTACGACTCCATTCCTTGTTTTAGTCGCAATCATCGATAGCTTTTTCAATTCTAATTCAGATTGAGAAATTCTATCAATTTGTTGATTGATTTTTTCACTTTTTCTTCTATTCGATGCAATACTAAAAACCTGGTTGATGAAGACATTGAAAAAAGACAAATGCCTTTCTTCCACAGCATTATATAGTGGAGAATTGTGTGTACTTATCAACCCTAATAGAGAATAGGTGTGATTGGTTTCTAAGTCACTATACTGATAATAAAGTCCTCCCGCAAATGATTGCAATACGGGAAAATTCAACAAGTTGAAATCCTTTAAATTCACAACTTCCCCTTGAGGAGTTTGTTGACCTAAAAGAGAAATTTCTTCAGACAATCGATGCTTTGTTTCGTCATCAATCTGAAGACCTTCCATGGTCATTTTTGTATCACCATTACTTTCATAATTACGCACGTGAGCTACACCCGCCTCCACTTCAAAAATATCTACAATGGCCTCAGCTACTAATTTAAAGAATCCACACTCCTTAGATTCATTAAGTGCATCGACATTAAAGTTGCTCAAACGTTTGTACATGACTAACTCGTGATCCAAACGATCTCTCGTATTGATCAACTGCTGTTCTACAACAGAGAAACGAGTTACACGCAGTTGGAGCTCGCGATACTGTTTTAGTAATGCATCGTAGGATGTTTCAGAATTCATCCTTTGTTATCGATAAATAACATAAAGTGCCGTAGTATAATTGTGGTAAGTATTCTTTCCACCAAGTCGAGCAAACTCTCCAAAACCATACATACCAAGCCATGGAGGACATTCGCCATTTGAATAAAATGGAAACTGCATTTTTCCTACAAGTTCCTCTTTAATAATTCTGTTGAATAAGAATCTTCCTCGTGCAAGGCAGTCGGCATGAAACACAGCAACAGGTACTCGGCCATTTCCGCGCGAAACCATCTCTGATACCATTCTATCCATTTCACTAAAGATCAAATCCTCATCGCGCGTGGTGAGCCATAATTCCGTACCGACTGAACATTCGGTTGCATAATACATATCAGCGCCTTCGTGCTTTGTAACTACGCGAAGAATATGATCATTCCCGTATTCTTTGGCCAATTCAGGAGAAAGTTTTTCCCCTAATGCACCTATTGGAATAGAATCTCCGCAAGTCGCTTCATGAGACAACCCCAATCTATCTAGGTATTCCTCCCAGGCAGGTTTACCATTCAATTCATGAATAACATGACCTGTAGCTTTCGTCACTATTAATGGTTCGCCTACAGCCACAAACCCATGAGTGGCTTGTGTTTCTACTGATAAAGTTTTATCGCAAAAACCAACTGCATAGGCACCATGTTCAAAGACTTTGTCATCGACAGCTTGAAAGCTAATAAAGCCCTTCATATTATCAGATGATGTCGCCCCGAAAATGGTAACATCTGAACCGAATACAGATTCAAACGCTTCAATACATTTATCGTTGGCGATGTCAATTCCCGAACCCAAGAAGTATATCATATTGATATCTGGTGATTGCTGCTTAAGCGAATGAGCCAATTCCAGACACTTTTCGTAAGAGTTATTTCCGTAAATACCATCTACATGAGCAACTGCAAAATCATTTCCTTTAATCGCCATTAAGGCAATATCCTTCATTGATTCGCTAACTCCCTCGCGACCTACAACACCGCAACAAGAAGCCGCAAGAACCCTCGCTTTAGGCGCCATCTGACGCGTTTGATGAATTAGTTCAGAAAAGTTATGTCCAATTGAAGCATGGAGAATTACTAAATCACAATCAGAATAATCCTCTCCGAGTGCAATTTCCATACACTCCATAACACCACGACGGGTGTTGACCATACGAGTGCTCGCAGAATAGAATTTTAGCATACTTAGGCTCAGTAATGTTATTCAAATAGAGAAATAATGAGTAATTAATTTACTCACTCTGAATCAAATATAACTAAAAAAACTACGTCACGAAATGATAAAAATCAGACACAGAGACGCCGGTTGTGTACACAAACGAACTCAAGTGAACACAAATGGAAAAAATGAACACAAATGAAAAAAATGAACACAAATGAAAACAAGTGAACACAAATGCACACAAATGAAAAAAAACGAACACAAATGGAAAAAATGAACACAAATGAAAACAAGTGAACACAAATGCACACAAATGACAAAAAACGAACACAAATGGAATCAAGTGAAAATCATTCGGGTCCACTTGGGTGCATTTGGTTTCACTTGGGTACACTTTTATTTAGGTCCACTTGGGTGCATTTGGTTTCACTTGGGTGCACTTTTATTTAGGTCCACTTGGGTGCATTTGGTTTCACTTGGGTGCACTTTTCTAGTTCGCTGTCTTAAAATGTCCTTTGGATTTGCGGATATTGACTGCTACTACTTTGTACTCTGGGCACATTGCTTCGCTATCTCTCTCGTTGGATGTCAGGTCATTCATCTTCACCTCTGGGAAGTGGAATGTTGATGACAATACTCCCGGTTTCACTTCATCAGAAATACGCGCTTTCACATCAATTTTTCCGCGAGGACTAATGATGCAAACCATATCACCTTCATTAATCAAATGAGATTTTGCATCGTCGGGATTAATAATCAATACGTCTTCTTGCAATATCAATGCATTGTTCGTGCGACGTGTCATACTTCCGCAGTTGTAGTGCTCGAGCTCTCTATTTGTTGTGAGAATGTAAGGAAACTCATTTGAATTTTTTTCAAGCTCTTTAGACTCTTGCCAAGTTGCCTTCTCGAATTTCCCTTTCCCTCTTTTGAATGTCTCGGTATGTAAGATTTCTGTATCCGAGCCATCTTTAAGTACTGGCCATTGCTTTCCATTTTCACCCAACTCATCCCACTTCACACCTGCGAAGAATGGAACGATTTGAGATATTTCTTCAAGCAATTCTTTAGGATTATAATCACCTTGCGAATACCCCATCTTGTTCATGATATCACAAACAATTTGTCCGTCCGCCTTAGTTCCTTCGAGAGGTTCAACCACACGCTGAACGCGCTGGATGCGGCGTTCTCCATTTGTAAATGTTCCTGACTTCTCCAAGAATGAAGCAGCTGGCAAAACGACGTGTGCCATCTTAGCTGTTTCCGTCATGAAGATTTCTTGCACTACCAATAGATCCAAACTATTCATAGCCTTCTTCACGTAATTCGTATTTGGATCTGTCTGTACGTTGTCTTCACCCATCAACCACAATGCTTTCAGCTTACCATCAATTGCAGCTTCATACATCTGCGGAATTTTATATCCAATGTGCAAAGGCAATTTCGCTTGATAGAAATCTTGATACATATTGTGGAATTCTGGATTCGTCACATCAAGATAACCTGCCCCTTGGTGAGGTTGGCATCCCATATCAGCAGCGCCCTGAACGTTGTTCTGTCCACGCAATGGATTCACTCCAACACCTCTTCTACCAATATTTCCAGTAATCATTGCAAGGTCAGCAATGAGCATAACCGTATAAGTTCCTTGTGAATGTTCTGTCACTCCTAGGCCGTGGAAACTCATCGCATTTGGAGCCTTTGCATACGCGATTGCCGCTTTGCGCGCTAGTTCTTTATCAACTCCAGTTATGCGAGACAATTCATCAATATCAAAACTCAAAACGTGGTTCTTGAAATCTTCAAAGCCCTCTGTTCTATTTTCAATAAAAGATTTATCCTCGAGACCTTCGCTAATAATGAAATAATGCAGCATGTTAAGCATTGCCACATTGGTTCCCGGTTTCAATTGCAAATGGTATGTTGCATACTTCGCCAATTCTGTTCTTCTAGGATCAATAACGATACTCGTTCCCTTCATGGCGAACTGCTTCAACTTCGCACCTGTTACGGGGTGACCGCTTGTTGGATTAGCACCGATGACCATAATGCAATCGGTGTATTTCAAGTCTATAATAGAATTTGTGGCAGCACCTGTTCCGAAGGTACGTTGCATTCCTAGAGCAGTTGGCGAGTGGCAAACACGTGCACAACTGTCAATATTATTCGTTCCAATAACGGCGCGAATAAATTTCTGCATCAAATAATTTTCTTCATTCGTGCAGCGAGCAGAAGAAATTCCAGCGATATAATCTGGGCCAAAATTGGTTTTGATTCTTGTAAGTTCGGACGCGATATAATCATACGCCTCATCCCATGTAGCGGGCACCAATTCACCGTTTCGGCGAATTAGCGGGGTGCGCAAACGTTCGTGGTGATTGTAAAAAGAAAAAGCAAAACGACCTTTCAAACACGTGTGACCTTGATTTACTTCAGCATCGTACGGAGCTTGAATTGATTTGATTTTTCCAGCAGAAACAGCTACTTCAAGATTGCAGCCAACACCGCAGTAGGTGCAAACGGTGCGTACTTTTTCGTCAGCAGCAACAGACTTCGATTCGAAAATATCGCTGATTGCAGATGTAGGACAAGCTTGAGCACAAGCGCCACAACTCACACAATCAGACTCTTTGAAATTCGATTCAAAACTCTTTACAATGTGGCTATCAAAACCACGACCCGCCATGCTAAGTACCATCTCGCCTTGCACTTCATCGCAAGCGCGAACACAACGGAAACAATTGATGCACTTCGAAAAATCAGAAGTCATGTAAGCATGACTCTTATCTTTCTTTCTATCCAAATGCGTTTCTCCTTCAGGATAACGCACATCGCGAATACCAACACGTGCAGCCACTGTTTGCAATTCGCAATTGTTGTTTACTTCACAAGTCAAACAATCGAGTGGATGGTCTGTAAGTACCAACTCGACAATATTTTTTCTTAATTTTTGAATGCGATTTGAATCAGGATAGATATAAGATCCAGGCATCACAGGAGTGTGACAAGAAGCCTGAGCTTTCGCTGGTCCATCTTGAGCTAGTGCAACATCTACGCTGCATACACGACACGATCCAAACGGATCTAAGTTCGGCGCATCACATAAAGTAGGGACAGCATCATTACCAAAATTTCGTTTCAATAGTGATAAAATTGTTTCTCCCTCTTGTATATCGTAAGGCACATTATTCACGTAGGCAATCTTGCGAGGGCCTTTTGTTTGCGCGTCTGTGCTGTGATTCATGACTTTCATTTTTTCCCGATTTTTGAATTAATCCTGAAAATTAATTTTCAAAATACTCTTTCAATTCTGCATCAAAATACTTCATCGCATTGCGCACTGGAAGAGGTAATCCACCGCCAAGTGCGCACAGAGATCCAATCTCCATTGTAGTGATCAAGTCAGTGAAAAGTTCTCTGTCTATCTTGAGTTTTCCGTCCGCAGCTTTGCTTAACATTTCAGCACCGCGCTTAGAACCTAGACGACAAGGAAAACATTTACCGCAGCTTTCGTGAGAAGTAAACTGAAATAAATGTTCTATATAACGAATGATAGGAAAGTCTTGTGGAATGCATACTACAGAAGCATGACCTAGGAGAAAACCTTCTTTAGCAAAAGAATCGAAATCGATAGAAAGCGCATCAATTTTCTCCAGAGGAACAAGTCCACCTAGAGGTCCACCAATATGCATTGCTTTCACTTTTGATTTAAACCCTTTTCCAAATTCATTGATAACAACTGAGAGAGGTGTTCCCATATCAGCTTCATAAATTCCAGGAGAATTGAAATGGCTATCAAGTGAAATCAATTTTGTTCCGCTTGATTTAGCGGTTCCAATTGCAGCATAAGCAGCGCCTCCAT
>JBJOKO010000102.1:0-8550 GCA_046046035.1 Bacteroidota bacterium
ATTAATTTCTAAAAAAGATCCATATCCTTTTATTGACAACTATTTCCGAAGTTGGAGAGAATGATTAATAGATCGCTAACTCCTATCAGATTGTCATTGTTTAGATCACCATTGCATGTTGATGATAGTAAAAATATGCAGGTGCCGTCATCCACTATAGCAAGCGAATTATAATTTGTCGCATCAGGATATGTGCAACCTAGTACTCCTGCATCATAGGTACACGAACCATCGTCAATAGTTGCTGCTGAATTATAATTTGTAGCATCTGGATAAGTGCAACCTGATACACCTGCATCATAGATACAAGAGCCGTCATCTATTGTTGCTGCTGAATTGTAATTTACCGCATTAGGGTATGTGCAACCTAATACACCTGCATCATAGACACACGAACCATCATCTACTGTTGCAAGCGAATTATAATTTGTCGCATCAGGATATGTGCAACCTAATACACCAGCATCATAGATACAAGAGCCATCATCCACTGTCGCAAGCGAATTATAATTTGTCGCATCAGGATATGTGCAACCTAGTACTCCTGCATCATAGATACACGAACCGTCATCCACTGTTGCAAGCGAATTATAATTTGTCGCATCAGGATATGTACAACCTTGTACTCCTGCATCATAGATACACGAACCGTCATCCACTGTTGCAAGCGAATTATAATTTGTCGCATTGGGATATGTGCAACCTAGTACTCCTGCATCATAGATACACGAGCCATCATCCACTGTTGCAAGCGAATTATAATTTGTAGCATCTGGATATGTGCAACCAGCATAAATACAAGATCCATCATTTGTTTGAGCGGATGGATTATAATTTAATGCAGTATTGTTTGTGCATCCTGAAATAGCAGAATAGCAGGAATTTATATTTCCTGGAGTTCCATTGTTAGCTGAACTGGCGCACCAGTTGGCAGCAACGGAATTATCTAAGTTGTAATTGATAAGTTGAAGTGAAGGTCCATTTCCATTGGGAGCTGTGGGCCAAGATGGATTTGGGAAATAGGATACTTCATCAACCACAATGTTAGAGTTGGTTACTAACTGAACAATATCACCTGAATTGCTTAAAGTTCCTGAAAAAGCGTACACAGGATATCCCTGCCCCGCATAAGTTGCCGCATTTGCTGCAACTACTATAAAAGCGTTAGCGCCAATTATTGTACCCGTCGGAAACGTATAATCCACGGCATATCCAATTCTCCAACCTGCTATATTAATTGGTGAAGAAGTATTGTTATAGATTTCGACGAATTCGTATACAGCATCATCAAATCCTGCATAAATACTGGGATTATAATGAATTTCATTTATGACAATATTAGGTACTGTGTAAACGCAACTTGAGTTGTTGGAGTTTGCGTTGCTATTGTAGTTGAGTGCGGTAGGATCCATGCAGCCTGGAATTAGGCATGATCCATTATCAACGGTGGCAGTGACAGAGTAATTCGTTGCACTTGGATTGGTGCAACCTAGAACGGAGGTTGAAGTATTGTAAAGTCTTAAATAATCAAAAGCTACTTCTTCTCCAATACCGTCATTTATTGTGGTTATTCTGAACTGAATCGTAGTTCCACTAGCAGTAATATTTGCGGAAAACTGTTGTAGTGCTGGTGATAAAAGCACACCTTCTCCTATCCCATCTAAGTTGTTATCTCTTCGCAGACCAACGTTCGAACTCATACTAGGAGCTGCAAATTGTATGAATTTTACCCAGATACCGCCATCGATCCGATACTCTGCGTAAAAGGCATCATTGAAGTCATATCCTGCTGTTGGATTTCCTGTTCCAAAAAGTCCTCTGAATTGAAGAGCTGTTTGCCCCAAGATATTAATATTAGAAAATGTGATTGTTTTGATGGCTTGCCCATCGCCTGAAATGGAATTATCATTTTGATTCTCTCCAGCCCAGTAAAATGTTCCATGAAAATTAGAATATGGTGCGGTTGTATTCGAAATGGTCGTTCCATTTGTTCTGTTATAATGGGCATTCGAATTATTCGTAAAAACAGAAGGAGAGGTGTATGCAGTGCCCAAAGCATTTACTTCAAAATCTTCGGTCCATATTTGAGAACGACTCGAAAAAGCAATTAGCAGACACACAATTGAAAGTACAGCAGATTTCATTTTACTTGAATTCATATTTACGTAAAACTAATCCCATTCCTACGGCAATAGGATAGATACTCGCTGAACGGGAAAAATTTAATGCTGTATTCCCTTATTTGAGTGAGATTTTGCAGAATCACACACCTGAATATAGAAATCAAATGCTGGAATCGAGATTTTCGTAGACCCTTGATTTTTTTAATCCAAGAAGGACAACAAGTAGCAGAATACCATACGTCATTATTTTGAAATGACTATAGTATTTGCCGAAGGCGCCAACAATAAAATGAATATTTATTAGAAGAAAAATCAAGCCCAGAGCGGATACTGTCCACTTATTGATTTGTTTTTTGTCTTTATAAGTTTGAAATACATCAAATAGAATAAAGACAATTGCCGGAAAGGAAAAGAAAAAAGCATACGGCTGTTGATGAGGGAAAATGAGTGGAACAACCATGCACAAATAACTTATTTCATATAGTCGTTGTAGTGAACTCACTTTCGAAACGAATGGTTTCGTGCTAAGAAAATAAAGTGTCAATAGTATGAGAATTAGTCTCACAACATTGATAACAATTTTCAATTGATCTATTGAAATGTCAGCAATGTTTCTCTTAAGTTCTAATGCGTATTGATCTTTGCAATCTTCTACAAATAGAGTTGCACAAACGGTAGTGAGCGAATGAAAACTTACCTCAGATGTATCTAATATATGCGCTTCTTGCTGAGGATTGATGAGATTCCATCGCGATTCGAGCAGGGCTGTGTTGTAACTCGAGCCTATGATTAATGCTGGTGCGAGAAGTAATACCATTACAAAACCTAATGAAACTATAGTCGATTTCCATTCCTTGCGATAGAGGAGATAAGGAATAAAAACCAGCGGCATCAATTTGATAGTAATACCCCAAGCGAGAAGCAAGGACCCAATGATGAATTGTTTTTTATTTATTCTATAAAGTCCCTCAAGTGAGAGATAAAGAATAAGAATTGTTACTTGAGCTAAATGCAGGTTGTCGCGTAATAATCGCATCACAAAGAAGAAGCATACAAAGGTGAATAGCGTGAGCGATTTTTTGCTCCAATCGGAAATTGGTAAATAGGTTTTAAGAATTTGCCATATCCTATATAACATTATGAAATCAAGCGAAAGCCAAAGGAATTTTGCAGCGAAGACTGGCAAATAGGTGAGTGGAGCTAGTATTAAAGCAAATGAAACGTCGTAGTAGTAATGGTACCATTGGTTGTACCTTATTTCGTAAATATTTCCACCTTTAAGGAGGTCTCTGGAGGCAGCTAGAAAAATATCGAAGTCATTCGTAGTTCTTGTTTCGATGATAATCAGAACAAGAGCCAAAAGAATGAATAGGATGTTTTTCCAATTGCGCTTAGTAATTTCCAGCATAGAGACAAATGTAGTAAAACCTCACCTCTGTTGGGCCTAGAGGCTTTTTTGACCCAGGCACAATATTTTTTTTATGCATCGTTGTCCAATACATAGAAATCCGATGTATCTTTGTCCTATGCAATCGAACGAATTAATCAAAGGCACCCTTAGTACCATCATTCTCACCTTGTTAAAGGAGAATGGAAGAATGTATGGCTACGACATTACTAAAGCGGTAAAGGAAAAGACTGACGGTAAAATCCTCCTAAAGGAAGGATCACTATATCCTGCACTTCACAAGCTTTCGGCCGAAGGCCTAATAGAAAGTGAAGAGGTGATGATGGGCAAGAGAGCAAGAATCTACTACAAATTGACAGAAACAGGAATGGAACGCACCAAAGTGCAAGTTCAAGAACTCATGAGTTTCTTTAACACCATTCAAGGCTTAATATTAAACGACCGACCTCTAGCCCATGGTTGAGCTAACGGAAAAGCAATTCGAAATGGTCAATGACCAGATTTCATCATCTATCGGTAATCGACAATTGTGTTTGGAGCTGATCGACCACACATGTTGTCATATTGAAGAGATGTTGGAAAACGGTATTGCCTTCGATGAAGCACTGAAACGATCGATCAGTCTTCTCGCTCCCGATGGACTCCATGACATCGAGGTTGAATTAGATCACGTGTTAAAACCACAAATTCCAAAAATTATGAAAACTTCATTGTATTTCTTCGGCTTCATTGCCTCATTCTGCATATTACTCGGCATCATGTTTCGCATTCAACATTGGCCAGGTGCAGACTATTTACTCTTAATCGGTGACTTATCACTTGTGTTCTGCATGTTGACTTTGCTTATCTCGGTTGCGAGGTTTCCTGCGGCATTTGATAGTGTTTCGCGTGTGCGAACAATGGCAGGTGCTATTGGTGGATTCTTACTTGGTGTTGGTGGAGCTTTTAAAGTTCTTCATTGGCCTACGGCGGGAATCCAATTGGTACTCGGAATTACAATAGTGGCTTTTGTCTTCTTGCCTATGTTTTTCTGGCAGTTGTATAAAAGAGAAATGGCCAATTAATTTTTTTTCAAATGTTCTGTCACGTTTTATGGAGTTCTATCATATTGTTGTTGAAGTTGGTTCGAACGCTTCTTCTTCGATTATGAAACCATAAAATATTTAAGACTATGAAAAAATTTCGCCTTCTCAGCTTCAGCCTTTGGGCAATAGCTGCTTCTTTCGCGCTCGTTTCGTGCCAACAAGAGGACACCGACACTGAGGTAGTAACTCCAGATCCAGTGGATACGGACACTACAGACACCAACACTTGTACGGGTTTACTTTCTTTCAACGAAGGTCCTGTTACGGTGTCACCTACTGCTTCGGCAACAATCTTTACTCCGGACTGCACCTTTGATCCACTTTGGCCAGATAGTAGTTTCTACTATTACATTATTGCAGATGATGCGTTCAATTGGGGTACTGATGGACCGGTATTGACGGTGAGCGGAAGTGGATTGCCAGGCGTGGAATTCTACTCGCCGAACCCATTGCAATCAGGTACTATTTATCAACCAATTGGTAATATTGGCAATGCTTTCGATACTTATTTCCTTTATCAAGGTGGTGGATTTATATCTTCTCTTTTGACTCAAAATGTAGGCGTGACTATTTCCGAAGCAGGTGATGAAGTGGGTGAAAATATTGCTGGAACTATTACAGGCTACATGCAGAATCCAAACAGCCCCGCAGGACCACTAGAATATTTCGAAGCGGAATTCTGTGTGCCCATCGCCACAGTGTGCAACTAAACTCGGTTGAATTGGTCATTGATTTATGATTGTATCCCCAGATTTAATCAGGGCATGCTTAAAGCATGATAGAATAAGGCAAAAGGAGCTCTTCGGGCTTCTTTTGCCCTATTTAAAGAATCTTTGTTTCCGTTATTTAAGAAACACCGACAATCTTGACGATGCTATTCAAATGTCATTCATTCGAATTTTCAATAAGCTCGAAAGTTTCGATGAAACAAAAGGAACACTGAAATCTTGGGTGGGAAAAATTGCCATCAATTCTTCACTAGAAATTAATCGTGCTGAAAAGACGAATTCTTCGATTGAAGAAACCAAGATTAAACAACTATCCATTCCGCCAAGTGCTATACAGCAAATGAGTGCAGAGAATATCATGACACTCATTGGATCACTACCAAATGATCAACGTGAAGTTTTTATGATGAATGCCATTGATGGCTATTCACATCAAGAAATTGGTGAAATATTGGGAATAGATGAAGCGACATCGAGGAAGCGTCTATCCCGCGCCAGAGAAGCCCTCCGTGAGTTGCTTAGTGAAGAGGAATCAACAAAGCCAAGTAAAAAACCTTCTGTACAATGAAAGAAGATTTTAACGACATAGACCAGTTATTCAAAGAAAAGCTTTTGAATATTACTCCAGAGTCTGCGCTTTCAGAAGCGGAGCTGTGGAATAATGTGCAAAGCCAACTGCCTAGAAAGCGCAGTAAATTTATCTTCTGGTGGATAGGTGCAATACTTCTTTTGCTTGGTATTGGCGCTGCAGCAGTGTATTATTCAAATCCAAATAAATCAAGTGTTGTTGCTACAAATGACACTTCCAACATTGATTCCCAACAGAAGAATTCAGACGCAGTTGTTGCAAATAAAAATTCAAGTACAAACACCAGTTCTAGTTCAGAAATAAAGACAAATACTACAGCTCAAAATGCAGCAGGTGCTAATTCATCAAAAGCAGTAACACAGGCAGACAATAAAGTTGAGAAAAAGACTAAGAACAAGAACAAGAAGAGTGAAGTATTCTCAATGAATGCGGATGAAATCCGAGTAGTATTGGGAGGACTTCCTGATGATATTCTCATTCCTTTTGATTCACCTTCTATTGTGCAAGAAGTAGTTGAGATTAACACAGAGATTGTCAATCGTATTCCTTTGAATCAAAATGATTCACTTGCCACGGCTGATGGTGAAATTGAAAAGACATTCCAGATTGCAAGTGTGAAAAACCCTCTTCTTATTGGTGCTTATGGCTTTGTAAACACTGTTCTTTTGAACGACCGAATGAACGTTCGGTATGAGAATCAGATAGGTAATGGCGTTGGAGTTAGTGTTGGAAAAAGTAAGAATAGAATGTATTGGTCTGCCGCAGCGGAATGGTCGAACAACAAGTATTTGTTCAATTATGAAGAGCATAAACGTATTCCATACACCTACTATAATTTTCCAGTGGAAATTATTTTGGATCCAAATTCTTTGCCTGATACCATTTTCCAAGACACTACGGTAATGGCGGATTACAGTAGGATTGTTAAGCACAATAACTCATTCAAAACTGCTTCTGCGCGTTTCGAGGTGGGACATGTTTTCGGAACTTCTGCAATACGTCCTACTGCTGGATTTGGGGTTGGTATTCATTACATCTACAATCAAAGCGGAAGATATTTGATGGAGAATAATGATGTTTCTCTTCTGTCGGAAAACAGTTTAGGATTGAAGAAATTCACATATTCTCCTTACTTGAAATTGGGATTGGAATATCAATTGAATCAACGAATGACCTTCACTCTATCAACCAGAGCCGACTGGTATTCCCGCCGCTCATGGTTGAATTCTGGTGATAAGGCGATTGTTGTTCCAGCCGTGATGGTGGGGGTGGGCTTTAAGCTGTAGGCTATAAGTAGTAGGTTGTAGGTAATAGGTAGTTGGTAATTAGTAACTAGTAATCAGTAACCAGTAACCAGTCACCAGTCACCAGTCGTCGGTCACTTGAGGTTTGTTTCTTCGTTGCACAAGGCTAGAGCGTAGGGTCGGATGTAGCGGCGGAGCTCTTCTTTGATTGCGAAATCTTTGCTGCGCTTTATTTCTTTTATACTGCTTTGTAAATACTCAAGTTGATTATTGAATTCTTCTACGTGATTTTCCTTTGATAAAGTAGCGAATAGAGTGTCTAGATCTGTATTTGAAATGGGTTGAAGTGTAGTATTAATCTCGCCTGTTGGAATGAGTTGTTGGGTATAGCTGAAGGCTTGTTCGCCTTTGTAGGCAACGATTACAAGATCATATTTCAACAGCTCATTCATGTTGTAAGTGAATTTTTTATCCTTCTCGTTTAGTCGTATGAATGAGTTGTATCCTTTAGGAATGAGGTATACACGTGTTGCGTCGAAAGTTTCGAGCTCTGCGATATTCACATTTACGGTGTCAAAGCGGATCACCGCTTTTTTGCCCGTTTCAGGGTCGGTATAGTTGAGGGTTTTGCGTGCGGCCAAACTTTCCATTACATATTGATCGAGATTTTTCCAACCTGTTCGATTCACCCTCCAAGTTATTCTTCTCGTATTGGGAGGAGCTGGATTAAGGGGTTTTCCTACTTGACGATAGGCCTCAACTAGGTTGGTTTGGAATTCTCTATTGAAGAATACTCCGTTTATTGAATCGCGCTCTCTACGGTCTTTGAATTCAGTTTGAATTGCGCGAATTCGAGCTTGATTATTTTCATCAAGATATTTTCTTCTTGCTTCTTTCGCGGCCTCAGAGTAGATGGTTTTTTGTTCTTTGTAATAGTCATTCAGCTTTTTGAAAAGCCCTTCATTTGGACGAACTCTGCCCTTTTTTTCTGCCGCGAATTTTCTGTATAAACCAGTTGTGCCTTCATCCATGTTGGCCGCTTTTTCATCGAGTTTGTAAAGTTCTTGTTCTTGATTTTCTAAGTAGAAATTCAAGATAGATCCGCCATTGCATGCAGTGTGCATCACTTTCAATCGTTCTTCGAATTCCTTTGTGGCAACAAGGCTTTCATTGAATTCGGAATTCCATATTGCTCTTATTTGAGAAGGCTTAACCTCATGATAAAAACGAGTTGGTTTCGACTTAGGACTAACTGGAGGTTCTACATATACTGGGGTATCTTTAGGATAGTATCTTTCTCCTTCTGGCATTCGGACAGGTATTTCAATTGAAGTTGCTTTGACAGTTATGTTTTCATCCGTTTCCTCCAGTGA
>JBJOKO010000103.1:0-8547 GCA_046046035.1 Bacteroidota bacterium
TGAAAAACAAAATGCCCAAAAAGACATGGGCTATTTGGTCGATGTAGAGAATTGGTCGAGCGGAATGTACTTCCTCCATATCCAAGACCAAGAGGGGAAGGGGTATGTGGAGAAGGTGGTCGTGAAGTGATTGCTCCGTACTCTGTACTCAAATCTTCGTGCTTAGTGCTTCTTCTCATTCCACATGAACACATTCGGGTTGTTCATGAATTTGGTGATGTCTTCTGTGGTGATTAGGAGTACTAGATCAGCGATCCAGAGCACCATTCCGCCGCCTAGGGTCAATGTATAGAACACAGGAACTTTGGCGTCGGTGCCGAGGTAGATGCGATGCATGCCGAAGATGCCGAGCGATGCATCTAACACGATCGCTACAAGTCTTGGATTGTCTTTATTGAGATGTGTGGCAACATACGCTCTGGGTTGAAGATTGCCTTCAACTGTTTCTTTGAATAGAGCTTTACCAATGAGAGTGAGATCGGATTTTCTCGACTGAGAAATCGCAATTTGACTTAGAGAAAAAAACAATACCAAAGTCACGCAAAGGCGAATAGACGCTGCTTTCATGTTCTTTGGTATTGTATGTAGAATAAATATTAGGTCAAGATAAGCAACGCATCTCCGTAGCAGAAGAAACGATACTTTTCTTTGATAGCTTCTTGGTATGCTTGCATCACAAGATCATATCCGCCAAACGCAGTAGTGGTCATCAACAACACACTTTCAGGTTCATGGAAATTCGTGATCAAGCTATCCGCGATTTGAAAATCGTATGGAGGGAAAATGAATTTGCTGCTCCATCCATCGAATGGCTTAAGCAAATTATTAGTGCTCACACTGCTTTCAAAGGCGCGTACAACGGTAGTTCCAACTGCACATACACGACGACCATTTGCTTTCGCTTCGTTTACCATATCCGCAGTTTCTGCAGGGATGATAAGTTGTTCGCTGTCTGTTTTGTGCTTAGTAAGATCTTCTACTTCTACGGTGCGGAATGTTCCGAGTCCGATGTGAAGTGTAAGTTCTGCCATGTTGATACCCTTGATTTCAAGGCGTTTTGAGAGCTCACGACTGAAGTGAAGACCAGCAGTAGGCGCAGCTACAGCACCTTCGTGCTTCGCGTAGATTGTCTGATAGCGGAATTCATCTTCTGGTTCAACAGGACGAGTGATGTACTTAGGAAGCGGAGTTTCGCCTAGTTCGTAGATCAATTTTTTGAACTCATCGTGTGTACCATCGAATAAGAAGCGCAATGTGCGGCCTCTAGAAGTAGTATTGTCGATTACCTCGGCAACGAGTTCGTCGTTTTTACCGAAGTAAAGTTTATTACCGATACGGATTTTACGCGCTGGATCAACAACTGTGTCCCAAAGCAAGCTTTGAGCATTCAATTCGCGGAGCATAAATACTTCGATCATCGAACCAGTTTTCTCTTTGTTGCCGTACATACGAGCAGGGAAAACGCGAGTGTTGTTGTTTACCATTACGTCGCCTTCGTCGAAGTAATCGAGAATGTCTTTGAACATACGGTGCTCGATCTTACCTGTGCTCTTGTGAACCACCATAAGGCGGGACTCATCGCGATGCTTTGCAGGGTACTGGGCAATTAGTTCGGGTGGCAGTTTGTATCGAAACTGACCCAGCTTCATGGTTGAAATCAATGTATTATGATTTAGAAAATTGGGGGGCGAAGGTACAACATCTAAAAGCGAATGTCAAGCCGAACTGGTTACTGGATACTGACTACTGGTTACTAGTGACTGGTGACCGACGACCGGTGACCGACGACCGACGACTGGTGACTAGTGACTGGTTACTGGTGACTAGTGACTGATGACTAGTTACTGGTTACTGGTGACGGGTGGCAGGTGACTACTGACTGGTGAGGTACGACGGATTCTTTTCATTTGGGTGCATTTGGGTTCACTTGTGTTCATTTGTTTTAACTATCAAACTATCACACTACCGGAAATACCAAAAGGCCACTCCGTTGAGCGGCCTTCAATGGTAATAAATGAAAACAATTAAACTATCTAATATCTCTACATGAGAACTTACACGGTCTTTAACGGTGTTTGTAAGGCTTAAGGTTACGTTCTCAAAAAAGTTTTTTCTAATCCTCTGACTGTGAGGGAGACATTGCTCTGATTTTTTCTTCGAGGTCTTGCATGGCGTATGCATTCTCGATGCGGAACGGGGCAGATTCGGTTCTACGCAGGGCCACGAGGTGCGAACCGCCGCCTAGTTTTTGTCCGAAATCATGTGCAATGGATCGAATATAGGTGCCTTTGCTGCATCGAATTTTGAAATCGATGTCTGGGAGCGCAATGCGGGTCAACTCGAATTCATGGATCGTAATGAGCGCTTGACGCATCACTACTTCTACACCTGCACGCGCGGATTCGTAGGCGCGTTTGCCGTCGATGAGTTTTGCTGAGTAAATGGGTGGCGTTTGCAATTGCTCACCAATAAAAGAAGCCGCAACTCCTAGGAGCTCGGCTTCTGTATAATGTTCGTAGGGGAAATCGCCTTCTGGTGAGGTTTCTAGATCATAACTCGGTGTCGTTTGTCCCAGGCGAATAGTGCCTGTGTACTCTTTCATTCCACCTTGTATGTCTTGAATTTGTTTGGTGCATTTGCCAGTGCAAACGACCAAAAGCCCGCTAGCTAAGGGATCTAGAGTTCCTGCGTGACCAATTTTGAATTTAGGCGCTTTGCCATATCTGCGAATCAACCACTTCAACCTTCCGACAACGTCGAAACTGGTCCATTCAAGGGGTTTGTCAACTATGATAACACTCCCTTGTAGGATGTCTTGTATCGATTCAAAAGAATTAGGTGCAGGAATCATGGGACAAAAATAGTCCCAGATTAGCCAACTCTCTTAATTCCGCAACCAGTTGCTTTAGTTTCAGCTGGATTAATTGCTTTTCCTTGAGAAAGATTAATCATTGCTTTTTCCAAGTAAGCATCAGTCACTTTTGCAGCGCTTTCATTGTTGTTGTCAATAGCACCACGGTAAACTAATTTCATGTCTTTATCAAACAAGAAAACGTGAGGTGTAGTGCGCGCACCGAAAGCGTTTGCTAGTTCAGAGTTTTTATCAAGCAAGTAAGCCACTGTAGCGAAACGCTTGTCTGTAGCTCTTCTTTTCATGTCATCCATGCTTTCACCATTAGCACGTTTTGCTTCGTTGCTATTGATAAGTACAAGTCCGATGTTGTTTGAGTTCGCCGCTTTTTGCAAACCAGGGTAACGTGTTTCCCAGCCTTCGCCATAGCCTTCAGCGCCTACAACGAATGGACAAGTGTTGCTTGAGAAAATAACGGCAAGACCGTTTGCTTTTTTCAAGTCAGAAAGTGAAACTGATTTTCCGTCGATACCTTCCATTTTAAGATCAGTCTTAGGCGCAGCAGCACCAAGAGCCAATGTTTCAGGATCAGCAACAGTAAAGGAGTATGCAGCAATTCCCATTGCCAACACACCGAAGATGTAGAGTACTTTTTTCATGTTGTCGTTTATTTTGTCAAATATAGTGAGTTCGTGGGGTCGTGGGGTCGTGAGGTCGTGGGGTCGTGGGGTCGTGGGGTCGTGAGGTCGTGGGGTCGTGGGGTCGGGAGTTCGTGGGGTAACTAGTATCCAGTAACCAGTATCCAGTAACCAATAGTTATCTTTGATTAATGAAACACCATTTCTTATCGTTTTGTTTTCTTGTGTTGTCGAATGTGTCTATTGGGCAGCAGGATTGGAGTCCGTTTCCTTTGGAGATGGGTGAGAGAATAACATTGTTTTCGGAGGAGTTGCAGGAGATCCGTGAGGTCAATATTTATTTGCCTGAGGGGTATCGAGATTCTCTTCATTTGAAGTATCCGGTTATTTATTTACTGGATGGTTCGATGAATGAGGATTTTCTGCACGTGGCGGGATTAATGCAGTTTCTCAATATGATGGGTATGCATGAGCCATCGATTGTGATTGGTATTGCGAACGTAGATCGTAAAAGAGATTTTACTTATCCTACAACCATTGAAGCGGATAAAAAAGATTTTCCAACTACAGGTGGTTCTGCGAAGTTCATTTCATTTTTAGAAAAGGATTTGAAACCGTTTTTGCAATCGGTTTATCGCATGAATGGGGAGGAAACGTTGATTGGGCAATCGCTTGGTGGATTGTTGGCCACCGATATTTTAATCAATCATCCAACGCTATTTGATAATTACATCATCGTGAGTCCAAGTCTTTGGTGGGATAATGAATCATTGCTAATTGGTGCAGAAGAAAAATTGAAAGCCATTGCAAATGGTGAGCGACATATTTCAATTATTGTTGGAAAGGGCGAACATAAAATTATGCGCCGTGATGCAAGAAGATTGCATCGTTTATTGAAAAAAGTAAAGCAAAAAGAGTGGGATGTTTCATTCACGCTAATGCGAAAAGAAGACCACGCAACGATTCTGCATAATGCGCTCTATCGGGTGTTCGCTCGTTAGTTTGATAGTTTGGTAGTTTGGTAGTTTGATAGTTAAAACAAATGAACACAAGTGCACCCAAATGCACCCAAATGAAAAGAATCTAGTCGGAAGTCATCAGTAACCAGTAACTAGTATCCAGTAACCAGTATATGAAACCTGCTTTGCTTCGTTTGATTGTTATTGCTTTTGTGATGAAAGCCTTTTATCTCGTTTTGGCGGGGATGCTTGGCTATGGCGGGTTGGACACTTTGAAGAGACATGATAGTTATTGGTATGAAAAGATTGCAACAGAAGGACATGCTCATATTACGCCAGAACAATTAGGAAAGTGTGATGGTGTTGTGGTGGAGCAATCTTACTACGCTTTTTTTCCTTTGTATCCCGCAACTGTCGGTGGGTTCATGAAACTCACTTCTTTGAGTTTTGATGTAAGTGCTTTTATTTTTTCATTGATTATTTCGGGACTTCTTTGCTGTTTGATTTTTAAAGTTGCTTTGAAATTATTGGATGATGAACGACTTGCATTTGCTGGTAGTTTGATGTTTTTGATACTCCCGTTCAACTATTATTTTTCGATGTATTACACCGAAGGATTGTTCGTTGTCTTGCTGCTCGCTTCAATATTATCTATTCTTGAGAAGCGATGGTTAGCTATGGCATTCTTTGCTAGTTGCATGGTATTATCGCGGCCGAATGGTTTTATGTTGATTCCACTTCTTGCCATTTTGGCTTTAGAGAAAAACGAAAAAGGGTTTGATTTGAGTTGGCTGAAATGGTCGAGAATAAAGGCGTTTCCGTATTTATATTTTATCATTCCTTCATTGGTATTTATGGGGTATTGCTATTACTTGTATTGCATGACGGGTGATTTTTTTGCCTTTAAAACAGCACAAAGAGGTTGGTGTAAAGAGACCACATTGCCTTGGATAGCGTTTACCCGAATGCACAATCCGACAGATTATTTTCAAGCAGCTTACCTAGCTTTTTTCTCATTCATTGCGCTTTGGAATATCAAGAAATTGCGACCTAGTTTTAATGCACTCATTTGGATTACGATTCTTGTACCGTTGATGGCCGGTTCAATAACATTACCAAGATTCATATCAATACTTTTCGTCTTCCCTCTTCTCTTCGCCTCGTGGACAGCGTCATTCAAGAAATTTCAGCAGTACGGGCTATATGCAATAATCGTTGCTTTGCACATGTTGAGTTTTTATTTCTGGATAATAAATTCTGAGGCAGCGATTTGAGTTCGTGGGTTCGTGGGGTCGGGAGTTCGTGGGTTCGTGAGGTCGGGAGTTCGTTAGTATTCAGTAACCAGTAACCAGTAATCAGTCACCGGTCGTTAGTCGTCAGTCACTATATTTGTTTTCTAAACTACTACTTATGATTTTCGTTTTTGTGTTTTTTGCTATTTTGGTGTCTTTGGTTTGGTTTGATTATTTCCGCAATATTGGAGGAGTTTTTAAGAGCAATTTGGTGTTCTTGTTGTGTTGCTTTTTTGCGGGAGCGTTGTCGCCTTTTCCTATTCTTCTTCTTCAAACGTATGTGCCGCAATTGTTCCCACTAGAACATGGTGGAGGGCAGTTGAATGACATTATACATGCTGTCATTCAAATCGGATTCGTAGAGGAATTTTTCAAAACGATTTTCTTTTTTTCTGTTTTTGTTTTCTTTAGAAATAAGATTACAAAACCGCTCGATTACATTGTTGGGATTAGCCTAGCAGCATTGGGTTTTGCTACTGTAGAGAACATAATTTACTTGAGTAGTTATGGACTTGGAATATTGGTTTCAAGAGGAGTAATTTCGGTTGCTGGACACATGATATTTTCTTCTTTCGTTGCCTATGCGATGATGATGAGGCAGTTTAAGAAAGAGTATTTTAAGTGGTATACATTTTTCCTCTATTTCGCTTGGGCCGTAATCGCACACGGAGCTTTTGATTATTGTCTTTTTGAAAGTGGTCACAATTTGATGGCATTCCTAGCATTCTTTGCAATGTTCTTATTCACTATTGAAATCTATGCTACGGTATTGAATAATGCTGTAAATACGGCAGCGGATTTCACCTACAGTCGTTTTATCGATCCTCATTCTGTGAGAAGAAGATTTTTTTTAGGCTTTGGAATTATTGCCCTTTCAACAATTATTGTGAGTTTCTTTCTTCCTAAAAATGCAACACCATATAATGTCAATAACTACCGCTTCGCGATATACGTAATTGGTGTTGTTGGTACACGGCTTTCAAGATTCAAACTAATTAAAGATAGATGGGACGAATTGTCGATTCGTTTACCTTTTGTTCAGGCTCCTGAAAATGGACTTGAGCGAAGTGCGTCAAGATGGCGAATTCGTGGTGAGGCAACGAATGAAGTGATGCTAGCGAAGTATTTCCAAAAGGAATGTACTGTGAACATTATTTCATCGAGAAATACTTTTATAAACTACAATAGACTCGCCTTTATAGAGGATAAAATCCACATGGAAAAGGACATTGCGATGTACAAAGTGCGCGTCTATGACAACGGTAGGGATGGCAATTACAGAGTTTATGGAATTACGCCACGCACAGGAGACAATGATGTGTGGGGAAAGGAATATCCTATCGTCGCTTTGATGTTGTCAGAAGAAATACTCTGGGAAGCCCTCCCGGGCACTCCGATTCAAAACATGTCGTTTGTGGAGTGGGTGTATATCTCGGGTTCGTGAGTTCGTGGGGTCGTGGGGTGATAGTACGAAGGGCGAGTGCGGAGTACGCTTTAATTCGTAACCAGTAACTAGTATCCAGTAACCAGTTCAAAAAGAACCCTTCCGATGGCCGCGTGAACATTTTAACCTCAAAGCGTTTAACATGGCCGGAATATCGGAAGGGTCTATGTTTAGTATAGTGTTTAGAGATACCGCTGCAAAGCAATCTTTTTCCTAGGGCATTTATCTACGGTGTTCACCGTAATTTGATTTTGTTTCGCCAAAACTTGTGCATCTTGCACTCGAAAAGAAAGAGAATATGAAAATTTACACGAAGAAAGGCGACGACGGAACAACGGGATTACTCGGTGGTACGCGCGTTCCAAAGCATCACTTGCGAATTGAAGCATACGGTACTGTTGATGAACTCAACTCCTACCTCGGTCTTCTTCGCGACCTTGCACCAGCCCACAAGGACATTCTTCTTTTCATTCAAGATAGATTATTCACACTAGGTAGTCACCTCGCCGTGGATCCTTCTCACGAAGGAAAAATGAAACTTCCTGAAATTCATGAAGCGGATGTGACTGCTCTTGAAACTGCAATGGATACAATGGATGCATCACTCGAACCGATGCGCAATTTTATTCTTCCAGGTGGAAATGTGGTTGTATCGCATTGTCACATTGCACGCACCATTTGCCGCCGAGCAGAACGTTGCGTAGCAGCGCTGAATGATCATGAAAAAGTGGATGACTTAATCATGCATTATTTGAACCGATTGTCGGATTATCTTTTTGTACTTTCTAGAAAACTTACTGTTGAATTCAACGCGGAGGAAATTCCTTGGAAACCGCAGTAATTCTATCGTACAACAAACCGTACTGTTTGTCTATTGCGTTGTTCTAGAAGTATCTCTTTGTCTTTTGTAAGCATCTTAATGTTGTCGTCGTTGTAGTGACGAGCGGTCAACAATTGCATGTTTTCATTGTAACGAATATTGTATTTATTCTTCAACATTGAAATCAATTTTTCCTGCTTGTACTCGTCCTTATCTGTGCAGATAGAAAAGTTCAAAGCACTGTTTTCCATCATGTGAATTCGAATGCCGATTTCACTCAACATTTCAAAAATTTCTTTCAAATTATCTTCTACCACAAAAGA
The DNA here is from genome assembly GCA_046046035.1 of Bacteroidota bacterium. GTDB lineage: Bacteria > Bacteroidota > Bacteroidia > Flavobacteriales_D > Sanyastnellaceae > JAIXWP01. The sequence goes on from JBJOKO010000103.1 coordinate 8,328, forward strand.
GAAATCCTTTGGTGTAATACTCAAAAGTACTTGATTTGATTTTTGAATGAAACAAGGAACGAGGTTGTCGAACTCTGCGCTTTCTTGAATCACAGAACCTTCTGCATCGGGCTCTATGAAAGACTTTATGTAAAGAGGAATGTTTTTATTTTGTAAAGGCTTTACTGTTTTCGGGTGAATGACACTTGCGCCGTAATAAGCCAATTCTATCGCTTCACGA
>JBJOKO010000104.1:0-8454 GCA_046046035.1 Bacteroidota bacterium
TATTGAATCCGATGGCCGTGGCTTCTCGCTTCATTCCATAGCTTCCAAATAAGGTGGAATGTTTGAATGAAACTTTACGTTTAGGATTTGCTTTAGCCAAACGCATATAGATCACTCCGCTTGTGCCGCTGCCTGTGTAACTTCCGTTTGGTCCTTTAACAACTTCAATTCCTGTAATATCAAAAGCATCTATTACTTCCAGAGGTGTAGTTCCATCTGGAGACGACATCGGAATTCCTTCAACATATAGTTTGATATTTCTTACAGCGAAAGGAGAGCGAAGAAAGCTTCCTCTCACATTAATACGTTGACTACCGCCGTAACCGCGACTTTCCATTGTAACACCCGGAACGGTATTGAGTGCATTTTGCAATGATGTTTGATCATTCCCTTTGAGTTGACGCTCATGAACGATACCCACAGATCCTGAAGTAAACACAGGTATCCGACGAATTGCTTCTGCCTCGATTTTGATCAAAGACATATTTGAAGATGTCAATGGTATCGAATCATTAGCAACGATTTGTTGTGCGTTGCTCGAAAGAATTACCACGAAAAAAAAACAGCAAAGCACGATGTGCTTTGCTGTTCTAAAATTGAATTTTAATTTCATTATTGCACCACGAAGGTTTTAGTAATTGTGCCTTTCGCTGTTGTAGCTTTTACAAAATAATTACCTGCTGCATAAGCGCTGCAATCCACACGCACTGATGTGCTAGTGATATTCGATTCAGCAATCTTCTCTCCAGTGAAAGAATAGATTGTGTATGTAGCACCCATGAAATCATTGCTGAATTCAAGCGTAGTAAAATCATTTGCAGGGTTTGGATAAACACTCAATGTTTGTGATGAAACACCTTTTGGCTGTTCGATCCCAACAAAAGCCATATTGCGGAATTCTTTGATCATGTTTGGTCCAGCACCTGGATATTGAGAACCGTTGAAAGCAACGTAAACTGCTCCAGTATATGGATTCACACAAATATCACGCACACGCTTGTTGAATTCCGAGAAGAAAGAATCTTCAGATTCAATTGCCAATCCATCTGAACTCATGTGAAGAACAGACAAACGCTCATACTGTGCACCAAGTCCACCAAGCACAGCCATCAAAACTGAGTTTTGCCATTCTGGAATTGCAGGGTGATTGTAATATTCAATACCATTGACAGCGCGACATGGAGACCATTCTTTCAATGGTTCTTTCACGTCATTTGCTGAGCAGTATGTTTGTTCAGCACCTGTATTGCAAGCTCCTTCAACGTTTGGCCAACCGTAGTTTCTGTTTGGCTCAATGATATTGAACTCATCAGAATTAGACTGACCGTGCTCGCTGCTGTAGATCAAACCATTTGGACCTTGACAAAGACCTTGCGAGTTTCTGTGTCCGTAGCTGTAAACATAACTTGTTGGATCTGGATTGTCTGAAGGAATAGTACCATCAAGGTTGATACGAAGAATTTTTCCGTTCAATGCAGTGATATCTTGACTGCTATCGCCACCATCACCTGTATCACCAGTTGACATCAAAATTTTGTTATCTGTTGTAACCATCAAACGAGAACCGTCGTGAATCCAGTAACCAGGAATTGCATCAATCAAGTATTCTTCGTTGACGAGGTTCGTTCCGTTCCAATCAAATGAAGAAAGACGCTCGCGAACTGTGTTTGCACCTTGCATATAGTTGTAAACGATATATACTTTAGGAGTAGTTGCGAAGTCAGGGTGAAGACACATGCCCAGCATTCCTGGTTCGCCAGAACCATCTTCAGGAACAACGCTAGACTTATCTAATATCGTTGTGTAATTTCCAGTAGTTGGATCAATGTGAAGAACTAAACCAGGACGAGTTGTTGCCCAAATAAAGTCGTCTGGACCCCAAGTGATTTCCCAAGGAAGTACAAGACCTGTCACGACATCTGTTTCGGTCAATGTGGTAGCTCCAACAGTCCATGTTGGTTGTGCGTTTACATTTTGAGAACAAGACATTGTTGCCAATGCGGCAATAGCTATTAAAAATTGTTTCATTTTTCTGAATTTGGCGTGAAAATAAGTCAATTTTCTTTTAAACAACTACAGTGCACTTGAGATAGCACTGTGAACATTGGATTCACACTTATTCTTCTATTTCAGCCTCAATTGTAATTACTCGCGGCTTTTCCCCACGGGCGTAGATTACCACGTACTTCGTTTCTTTGCCATGACCTCCAAAAGGATTGAATCCTACGTCCATCGTTGCGGAACTTCCGGGAGGAATAATCATTGTACTCATGGTTGGTTCCGTGCAGCCGCAACTTGCGATAACGCTATCAATTAGCATGGCAGAAGCACCATTGTTTTCAATAATAAAATCATGATGTACAACCCCAAAGCGACCAATTTTCCCGAAGTCATGATAATTCTTCGATAGCTCCATTACATCGGCAACACTGTCTTTTTTTATAGTCACAGTTTGAATCTCAATCTTCCTCTCCAAACGAGCGCCACGACTGTAGATCGATTGCTTGGTGTTGTCTATGTCATCACTAACATTGGTCGCTGATTTCTCTTCACCAAATGGAAGGGCTACAAAAGTGAGCTTCGCACCATTTGAAGCAGTTCCCTGAATGTAAGGCGTGAACAAACTGTCACGACAAACCATCATTTCATTTGCTAAAGAAGAAATACGACGCAATGATAGATTCTTATTGTAATCGCTCTTTGCCCTTGGACTAGCAAAACCGCGCACGGATACTTCAACCGAATTACCTTGTTCCAATTCTTTAATCAGTAAATCGCTGAAGGTCTGCAAATCAGAAAAACCTTTCTTCACTTTTAATTCAAAGAAATCACCTACCTCATAAGTTGCATCTTCCACATCATTGATAGCTAAGCCTTTTATATTCTCTGCTTCATACGAACTCTGGAGTTCAAGATACTTATTGAACGTTGTACTATAAGTTAAGGTAGTAGTGGTATCGAGCGTTCTTGGATTAGGTTCGTCATTATGAAAATAAAGCGTAACAGGCAGCACAGCATTCAGTTCTGCTAGATCTTTATACTCAGCCGGTTTTTCAGTATTAGTCTCTTTAGTTTTTCTAGAAATAAAGACATCATTGCAGCAAGCTCCTTCTCCATTTTCATCGAAGCGATTGGATGAAATGTATGTGAGACTATCGCCTTGGCTTTTGTAATACATATCATTCAAACTGCTGTTCCAAGGCTGACCAATATTCATTGGAATGTCCCATTGGTTGGGTTTTCCTTTAATGGAGAAAATATCAAAACCTCCAAAACCCTTGTGCCATGTTGATGAGAAGTAAAGTTGATTGTCTTTGTAGAAAGGCGTTATTTCATTATCCTCTGTATTGATGATGGCACCAACATTTTCTGGATTAATAAAAACACCGTTAGAACTTTTACTATACCAAATGTCTAAACCACCTTGTCCGCCTTTTCTATCAGATGCAAAGAATAAATATTCATCACCGTTGATTTGCGCTATGAAAGGCATTGTTGAATTAGCCGAAGCTTCATCAATAGTGCGGATCAGCTCTGCGTCTTCACAATTCAATTCCTTCTTATTTGTCTTGTAAATATGACAGCCATTACTTCCACATTTTGAGAAATAATAAAAACCCAAACTGTCTTTGCAAACATTAGAATATCCCGCTTGCATGGTATCTATCCCAAGCGTTGCCAAATTAATAATAGATGAATCTTGTATCTGTCCAACTTGAAGTTGCCACTTGGAAAGACCGTCGTTGTAAGTAGAAAGTATCATCACCTCTCCTTCCACTAGGTTGGGATTTTCAACGGCATTGCGACCTGAGGATGTTTTTAAACGAATCAATTCGGGAGCATCTTTTGGGGCTTTATAATTCATTGCCCAAACACATGCCTCAATTTCCATCATCGACTTGCGATACATCGTCGACTTTTTATCCTTGGTATTTTTCTTTACGTACTTTCTAAAATCACGATGGGCAGCCTCATAATCCCCGAGTAGCTTTTCTATAGATGCAATCCAGAATAAACCTTCAGGAAAAAGCTTGCCTTCATCTTTTGAATAGACTTCTTGATAATAATAAAGAGCGGTTTTGTATTCCTTAATATTTCGAAGAGACTCAGCGTACTTAACTTGAATATCAAAGGAAGTGCTATCCAATTGAAACGCCTGAGAATAATAGCTGTGAGCGGCGGGCCAGTTGTTGCGCTCCACCTCAGCATCGCCCATTTGAATGTAATCTGCAGGGCTTTGTGAAAATGAAGAAAGAGCAATCATAATGGACACTAGTGTTGCCCAAAATGACTTTTTCCTTTTCCAAATATGCAGGTTCATGCCATAAAGAACGTAAAAAGACCTTGTTCGTGCTAACTTCGTCCTCAAAATTTTGCTACAAAGAATATGAAAATCGGAATTGTAGGAGCCGGTGCGATGGGCACAGGCATTGGACAAGTAGCTGCTCAAGCAGGTTGTTCTGTAATAATCAGCGACCTTCAAGAGTCAGCTTTAGATAAGTCTTCAAAGAGTTTGAAAGCCACTTTTGACAAGCTTGTTGAAAAAGGAAAAATAACTGCGGCTGATTCTGCGGCTTTGCATTCTCGCTTTTCATTTACTACAGATTTGAAGAAAATGGAAGGCTGCAACTTGGTGATTGAAGCTGCAGTTGAGAATTTGGATATAAAGAAGAAAATATTTGCCTTCCTTGATGAGCATTGCGGAAGTGATTGTGTTTTGGCCTCCAATACTTCTTCTCTATCTATTACGGCTTTGGCTGCTGCATGCACCAAACCAGAGAGAGTTATGGGCGTCCATTTTTTCAATCCAGCGCCATTAATGCCGCTCGTTGAAATTATTCCTGCCCTTCAATCTGATATTCATTTAGTAGAAAATACAAAGAAGACTATTGCCTCTTGGGGCAAGGTTCCAGTAATAGCAAAGGACACCCCTGGCTTTATTGTAAATAGATTAGCGCGTCCGTTCTATGGAGAGGCGCTTCGCATTTTTGAAGAAGGCATTGCAGACATGGCAACGATTGATGAGGCTATGCGCGAAGGCGGTTTTAAAATGGGACCATTTGAGTTGATGGATCTTATCGGTAATGATGTCAACTATGCTGTAACAGAAAGTGTATTCACTGCCTTCTATTTTGATCCTCGATACAAACCATCTCTCACTCAAAAGAAAATGGTTGAAGCAGGTTGGTATGGCAGAAAGACTGGTCGTGGATACTACAACTATTCAGAGGGTGCAGTGAAGCCAGTACCAACGAATGATGCTGAATTAAAAAAATCAATATTCGAGCGTATTCTGGTTATGCTCATCAATGAAGCATACGAGGCGCTCTACTTAAATATAGCTACGAAAGAAGATCTAGACTTAGCGATGACCAAGGGTGTAAATTACCCTAAAGGACTGCTAACGTGGGCTGAAGAACTTGGTGAAAACAAGTGTGAAGCCCTATTAGATAGCCTCTACGAGCATTATAAAGAGGACCGATATCGCTGTAGCCCAGGACTTAGAAGAGTTTAATTATAGGGTTTAGTCAAAAAAGATTTCACTTTTTTTTGTTTTTTCAATGATAGTGTTACTTTTGACAAACTACTACCTTATAATACCAAAACCAAAGCTGTCTATGAGTGAAGGAAATTTCTACCGTGACGATGTATTCTCTACATCGGTGAGAGCAGGAAAAAGGACTTACTTTTTCGATGTAAAGGCTACACGTGGCAATGATTTATTTATGACCATTACTGAAAGCAAGAGATCTGGTGTGGACGATAATGGACACTTCAGTTTCGAAAAGCACAAAATTTTCTTGTATAAAGAAGACTTTGAAAAGTTCATGGGTGGTTTGAATGAATCGTTCGAACATATCAAGCAACTCCAAGAGTCTGGCAATTATCGTCCTGCTGAATCTGATCGTCGCCCTTATCAGCGCGAAGAAGAGGAAGGAGCTGAAAATGCTAGCAGCGAAAGATCTGGTGATGTGAGCTTTGAAGACCTAGGATAATATTATTTTAAAATTATAAAATTAAAGGTCGCCTCTTTTTGAGAAGCGACCTTTTTTATTCAAACAACTATGAAGAAGGGCAGTCTATATCTTATTCCCAACGGAATCGGAAGTCAAGCACTCGAAGTGACAACTCCGGTAACTTTAGAAGTGGTTCAACATATCAATCACTTCATTGTGGAGGAAATTAAAAGTGCCCGCCGCTTCCTCAGAGCAATAGGATACACAAAGGATTTTGAAGAAGTTGAATTCATCATTCTTAACGAACATTCTAAAAGCGAAAATCTATTAGAATATTTACAACCAACTCTTTCGGGTCACGATATGGGAGTAATCAGCGAAGCTGGTGTTCCTTGCGTTGCCGATCCAGGAAGTGTGGTAGTTCGTCAAGCACACGAATTAGGCATTCGCGTCGTTCCGCTTGTCGGCGCTTCTTCTATACTATTGACTATCATGGCTTCTGGTCTAAACGGACAAAGCTTTGCTTTCAACGGCTATCTACCACGTGAACGTCCTGAACGCGTTAAGAAAATCAAGCAGCTTGAAATCAACGCTGTGAAATTCGGACAAACGCAACTCTTCATGGATGCCCCCTACCGCAATGATCAAGTTCTCGAAGATTTGCTCATTCACCTTTCTCCAAAAACAATGATCTGCATCGCCACCGACGTCACCACCCAAGGCGAACGCATCAACACCAAGTCAGCAGAAGAATGGAAATCAAGTGTTCCAAAGCTGCATAAAAGACCAGTGATGTTTGCCATCGGTTCTTAGCTTTAGGCCGTAGGCTGTAGGCTTTAGGCTCTTAGCTGTTGGCTATTGGCTTTTAGAAACTAGTAACCAGTCACTCGTCACCGGTCACCGGTCACCAGTCGTTGGTCACTAGTCACCAGTCACTAGTCTGCCTTGGCCTGATTCTGTTTTGAGGATATATTGTCCTGGGGCTAGATTGGAGATGTTTACTGTTTCTATGGTGCTTGTTGCTTTGCCTTGATAGACTTGCTTTCCAACCATATCATAAATGATGTACTCCTCGCCTTCTGTAGCATTGAAATGAATTTCGGTGGTTGCTATTGTTGGCCAAATTTTAAGTTCAGTTGATATTGTAGTCTCCTCTTCTTCAATTGAAGTTGGAAGTGTTCCAAAGCGATATACTGTGCCGCTCAAAGGTTCGCCGGATAATACTTGCTCTGCGGTGAAGAATTGCGTTCCTGTTGGGATAGCAGTAACAGTTGGATTTGAAGGATCACCTGCCAGTGTCCAAAAGCCTGACCAGTTCGAGCCATCAAGTGCCACTTGCTGTCCCAAACCTACCAAAGGACCGTTTCCAAAAATGTGAATCAAGCTTCCTGATTTGATCGTGTTTTCTCCAAATCTGTATTCAATCACATTTGATCCTTGATACAACCATACCTGAAAATTGGTGGTATTGCCAAATGTTGATGACGCCTCAAACTCATTGTAAAATCCAACATTTTTAAATTCTAGTTTAAAAATATAGCTACCCTCTACTCCATCCAACAGATAGGAAATTGGACTCACCGGCTCATCAATGCTAGCATTCATGATATCCGACAAATATGGAAAAAGTAAATCAGTTGACTTTTGAGAAAGGCTATTTACTAGCTGAGCACCAGGAGGTAGAATGTATAACTCGCTGATTTGTGAATCGAATAATTGGAAATCAAATCCTAGTGGAACTTGATATGTTGGATCATCCCAAAGCTCTGTACCACTCAATGAAGTAGATTCAACCAAGTCGACATAAGGTTCATTCAAAACCTCGAATGGATAAGGAAATTCCTGAGCATTAGCAAAGGTTATAGCGCTAAATGCAAAAATAGAAAGTAGAGTCTTTTTCATAATAATGTAAGTTATTTAAGCATCAGACGACTAAGATAGGGGAAAGTTACTGCCGGTTGATGGTAGTAGGTAGTAGGTAGTAGGTAGTAGGTGGTTGGTGGTTGGTGGTTGGTGAGTGTTTTGAGTACGAAGTACGTTTTTGTCGTCGGTCACTGGTCACCGGTCACCGGTCGTCAGTATATTAGCGCTTTAATCCTGTACCATGGAATTTGCGAATGAGAAGTTGGCCATTATCGATTGGCTTTTGAAACAAGAAAACAAATATGCTATTGATCAAATCAATGCGCTTATTGGTGAACTTGAATCTGAAAAACAAGATAGTTCTAAAATAGTTGGACAAACACCTAAAGGGGTGCGGGTATCTAAGACTATGCTTGTACAAAGAATAATGAGTTCGCTTGAATCATTGAATTCAGATCCTACGGTAGAATTGAACGATCTTGAAGGAATCTCAGAACAATGGTAAATAAAACCTGCATGAAAAAAACATTACTTACTCTTTCCCTTTTCTGGAGCATTGCAGCAATTTCTCAAACACCTTGCGTGGATGGAATGGCTGGAATTTATCCATGTCAAAACGTTGATCTTCTCGCTT
>JBJOKO010000105.1:0-8450 GCA_046046035.1 Bacteroidota bacterium
GCGTTTCTCAGATTCGTATTTGGCATTCAATTCCGAAATTCGATTGAAGTTGTTCAATCGATCCAAGCTATCCTTCAGAGTGATATATTCTTGCTTTGCTTTGAATGCATTCTGATAAAGACCTTGTTCAGAGAACAATCTAGACCTCACTTCCAGCCAATCCAACTTGATGTCATTGAAGTCATTCTTGGCAATCAATCGTTCTGATTCGCCCATGTCAATCATGGCATTGTTGTATTCCTTTTTATCGAGATACACTTCCGCTCTTCTGAGGATAATAGAAGCCAAGAAATATTCGTCTCCTTCTGCGGCGCTGATATCATACGATTTATTGAGGCAAACCAATGCCGAATCCAACTTCTGGTCGATCACATAAATTTCCGACTTCATGAAACAAGCATTGATGCTTGATGAAGAAATTCGGTTAAACTCCTCAAGTTTCTTAACGCTTTCACGAAGTTTTGTATAATCTTTTAAAGCGAGATAACTTGCTGAAATATTGAAGATATTAGAAGCTGCATCATCAATAAGATTCAACTCCATATTCGTTTTGAAAGCCTCTTCATAAATGGCAATAGCTTTTTTGTATTCCCCGAGATTGGTATAGACAATTGCAATATTGTTTGCCGCTTTAACCGAACCACTTCTATCGCCAATATTCTTGTAAAGATTTTGAGATTTTTGATAGTGCTCAAGCGAGGTCAATAGATGTCCTTTGCTATAATTAATGATACCCAAGAAATTCTCCGTTTTTGCCATTGCAGCAACATCATTGAGCTTTTCAGCACGTTCTAGAGCGCGTCGGGTGTAAAACTCTGAGGTGTCAGGATTGTTAAAAATGTACTCATCCGCGATTTCAATATTCAATCGGATGTACATGGAATCGGAAACTCCTCGATTGATAATCTTCTTCAGACCATCAATACGAGAATTATTTTGCGCTTCTAATCCACTAAGGATGAGCACAAATAGACATGTGAATAGATATTTCAGGGTGGTTTTCAGATCAGTAATTCATTGAAAAATACTACATTTGTTACGATTAAGAGAAGAAAAAAGTTCCTTTTATTCGAAAAATTTTAGAATTGGTTGGTTTTAAGAAAAATCTAACTATATTTGCAACCCAATTTTTTAGACAATGGCAAATCACAAGTCAGCAATAAAGAGAATTCGTTCAAACGACGCGAAAAGACTACGTAACAAGTATTACCACAAGACTACCCGTAACGCGGTACGCAAGCTTCGCGCTTTGTCTAGCAAAACAGAAGCATCTGCTTTGCTACCAAAAGTATCTGAGATGCTTGATAAGTTGGCTAAGAACAACGTAATCCACAAAAACAAGGCGAGCAACTTGAAAAGCAGCTTGCAAGTTTATGTGAATGGTTTGAAATAATATACCTTTTTAGGTATTCCCAATATAGAACCGCCTTTTCAGGCGGTTTTTTTGTTGCATAAAACTGAATAAACTCAACTTGCCTATTCAGTTCCATCTTTTTAGTTTCGTAGCCTTAAACGAAACTAAAAATGTCAATCTCTACCATTAAGGAGTGGTCGCCACAAGACCGACCTCGCGAAAAGCTCATAGAAAAAGGTCCATCGGTACTCACCGATGCCGAGCTCATTGCAATTTTATTTTCAACTGGATATCTCAATCAGAGCGCTGTTGAACTTGCCAAAAAGATTCTCGCAGAGCATGACAATGATTTGGGATTAATAGCCCGTTTGCCCTATTCCGATTTGTGCAATGTGAAAGGAATAGGACCTGCAAAAGCGGTATCTCTCATTGCAGCGCTTGAATTAGGACGAAGGCGCCGAAGTGCGGAGGTCAAGAAAAAAAGCAAAATAGAATCAAGTAAAGACGTTTTCGAGCACTTCGTTCAGGTCATGGGAGACCTCAACCATGAAGAGTTCTGGATGATGAATCTAAACAGAGGAAATAATGTGCTTTCGCTGCGCAGAATCAGTGAAGGAGGCTGGCATAGTACGATAGTCGATCCAAAGAAAGTTTTTTCTAAAGCTTTAGAAGAAAAAGCCAGTGCAATTATCGTTGCGCACAATCATCCTAGTGGAAATATTACGCCAAGCATGGAAGATAAGAAAATCACCCATAAATTGCGGCGTTGTGGAAGGGATATGGAACTCCCTATTCTCGACCATTTAATAATAACCACACATGACTACTTCAGTTTTGCTGATGAAGGCATTTTAGACTCAGAATGAAGCGAATACTTACCATCATAGGTGCTAGACCACAAATCATTAAAGCCGCAGCAATTTCTAGAGCTATCTCTTCAAAATTCTCCGATCAATTGCAGGAGGACCTTCTTCATACTGGTCAGCATTACGATGAAAATATGTCGGAGGTGTTTTTCAAAGAGATGGGAATTCCTCAACCTACATACAAACTAAACGTAGGCAGCGGCAGTCACGGCGCACAAACCGCCACCATGATGAAAGGCATTGAGGAAGTATTGCTTGAAAGAAAACACGATGCAGTTCTCGTTTATGGGGACACAAATTCAACTATTGCTGGAGCGTTGGCTGCAGTAAAGCTTCATATACCAGTAATTCATGTTGAGGCTGGTTTGCGATCATTTAATAAGGCCATGCCTGAAGAGATTAACCGCATTCTTTGTGATCATTCCTCTACCCTTCTCTATTCCCCAACTACACAGGGGATATCAAATCTCAAAAAAGAAGGAATCGTTCATCATGAGAATGGAATGACTCCTGATTCTCCTAGAGTTTTTCATTGCGGAGATATCATGTACGACAACTCGCTTCACTTTTCTGACAAGGCCAATCAGGAATCCAAAATTCTTGAAGAATTGGGCGTAGAAAAAGGCCAGTTCATTCTTTGTACTATTCATAGAAACAACAATACTGACGAACCGGAGAGACTTGATTCCATTCTTAAAGGAATTTTTGAAATTGCTTCTCTTTCAGGAAAAAAAATAATACTTCCACTCCACCCAAGAACAAAAGGAAAACTTAGTTCTGAATGGAATAAAAAGATCGCGAATAACCCTTCCATTATTTGCACCGATCCTATTTCTTTCATTGATATTGTGCGATTGGAGAGCACCTGTTTTATGGTAATTACTGATAGTGGTGGCGTCCAAAAGGAAGCGTATTTCTTCAAAAAGCCTTGCATCATTCTAAGAGAGGAAACTGAATGGGTAGAATTAGTAGAAAACGGCAACGCAGAATTGGCCGGTTGGGAAGATTATAAAATTATTAATTGCTTTAATTCGCTGATAACCAAAATCGACGGCATGACATGGCCATCTTTTTTTGGAGATGGGACCTCGTCGGAGTTTATTTGTAAAACGATTATCTCTTTTCTGATTGATGCTGATACTGTGCGATAGCATAAATAACCGTTTAAAATATGCGGTAAAGTTGATGCTGGATGATTTGGAAATTCAACCTGAATTCACAATAAGTGATTCTGAATTTATCGAATACTCCGGACCTAAATTCGTGTACAGTAAAAGAGAAACCCTTCTCCCAAACGCTATTCAAATTCATTCATTCGGTTTACTTGAACATCTCGATTATTCCAGATTGAAAACCGAATGGGCTCAAGTCGATGATATTGATGTTTTGTTTCCTCGAAAATTTGGGAATTTCCCATTTGACCCATTCGCTGGGGGATTCTTCCTCGCAACGAGGTACGAAGAGTATTGGAGATTTGAGGGAGATCATATGGGGCGCTTTATGCCGTCCACATCGTCAATGGGGCAAAAAAACCTTTTGAAGCAGCCCTTAGTAGATATGTGGAGAAAATACTTATGTGATTTTTTAATTTCAAAGTTCCCCACACTAAAAAGAAAAAATCATCAATTCAGCTTTCTCTCTACGGTTGACGTTGATTCAGCTTATGCCTACTGTCACAAAGGCTTTTATCGAACTTTTGGTGGAGTGATGAAAGATCTTTTGAAATTCAATTTCAAAAATCTTTCACAACGCATCAAGATCCTTCGCAATCCTACACTAGATCCGTATGATACATACGATTATATTGAAAGGATTCACCATCATTATCAGCAACCATTGCAGTACTTTTTTCTACTTGCTGATTTTGGAGAATATGACAAAGGATTGCCCTTTAATAGCAAGGGGTTACAATCATTGATTAAACGACTATCAAAAAAACACACTATTGGAATTCATCCAGGAGTGGCGAGTTATAAAAGATACAATACACTACTCAGAGAAAAATCTCGTCTCGAGAATATCCTTGGAAAGCAGGTCAAAAGCAGCAGACAGCATTATCTCATGCTTAAATTTCGAGCTACCTATCGCTTGCTAAAAGCTACAGGAGTGGAACATGATTACACGCTCGGTTATGCACAAGAAATAGGCTTCAGAGCTGGAACATGCAGACCTTTTACCTGGTTTGACTTGAAGAAAAACGAAGAGTCTACCTTGACTATTCATCCATTCGCTTACATGGATGCTACGTTGAATTATTACTTAGAAATGACTCCTGAGTCGGCTATCAAGGAAATTGAGAATCTGATCACCACTGTTCATCGTTATCAAGGTGAATTCATTTCTATTTGGCACAATGAAACGCTCACAGATTCTGGAAAGTGGAAGGATTGGAGACAAGTCTTAGAATACACTTTACGACGTGCTCAAGAATTGAAAAATTAATTTTCAAATTTCTTTAGTTCCAAATTGGAACCATCAAAAACAGCGTATGTATAGCTGTGCAGCCATTCACCTAAATTAGTGTACTTACTTCTTCCTGGAAGTTCTATTTCCATTGGCAAATGTCTGTGGCCAAAAATGAAATGATCGTAGTGCTTAGTTTGCAAGACTTCTTTGCAATAGATAATCAACCATTCATTCTCTTCGCCAAGAAAAATACGGTCGCTATCGCCAGTTACGCTTCTGCTGTAACCTGAAGAACGATTCGCCAACCAAATTCCAAAGTTAGGATGAAGACGAGCAAAGAGCCATTGACAAAGTGGGGAGGCGAATACCTTCTTGATAAACTTATATCCCTTGTCACCAGGACCGAGTCCATCCCCATGTCCAATAAGGAATGATTTGCTACCGAATGAACGTTCGATCGGTTCTCTATGGAGAATAACACCGCATTCTTGGGGCAAATAGTCGAAGATCCACATGTCGTGATTTCCTGTAAAGACATGGACCGGAATTCCGCTATCTGTGATTTCAGAAAGTTTTCCTAGAAGTCTCGTAAATCCGCGTGGAACGGCTCTTTTGTATTCGAACCAGAAATCAAAAATATCCCCAACAAGAAAAATCTCTTCAGCATCGTGCTTAATTTCATCAAGCCATTTCACCACCTTTTTTTCGCGAATCAAGCTCTCTTCAAAGCTTGGTACACCGAGGTGAAAATCAGATGCAAAGTAAATTTTCTTGTTGGGGTTGTTCACTTAAATGTTTCGTAATAAATTGAAAGGGTTCATCAAATCGATGTTCAACTCAAACATAATGGTATTCTTAAATTTGATTCCACTGTTGTCAGAGCCAATATTAGATTCTGAGTAGAACAAAGGTATGTAAATCTGGAAGTAATCACGTACGATAGGAATTCCCAAACCCGCTGAGTAAATAACATCTTCTTGCAATTCATTTTTCCTAAAATCTCCGCTATAACCTAGGCCTCCAAAAATGCTTAACGGCAATCCAATTGGTAATTCCACCTCTCCTTTCAAAGAAACGAAATTGGATAAATTACTTTGCACATAGACGCCGGATGGAAGGAGTACTCCTCCTTGATCGCTTCTAATTTGATTTGATAGAATGCCACCTTCCTGATTATAACGCGCTAAGAATAATGATGTAAAAGCAAAATCATTGTTTCCATTAGTTCCGCCTATTCCAAGTGGCATGCGATATCTTTGATAATCTGAGAATATTGAAATTGGATTTATTTCCTCAGTGATTCCAAAAAATGCACTTAGGAGTACCTTTTTCTTCTTCTTTTTGAAGTAGACATATTCAGCGTCTGCTTTGATTCGGGCACCATAGAATCCTCGTTTTGTATTAGCATCGTAGTTCAAGTCTATTGTGGGAACTAATTTGACCATACCTCCAAGAAAATCCTTTTGAATAAATCCAGAAATTCTTCCATCATAATTTGGGTCATTGGATTGAATAGTTGTTTCACCCATAAAATTTTTGAAATTTGTCTGAAGAATATTAATGATTCCTTCGACTCTAAGTCCTCCTTTCCATCCAAAAGACTGGCGAACACCATTGAATTTTCTCTCATAAAATGGGTTCACTTGATTGTACATTGCATCTCCAGACAAGACTGGAAATCCAAAGAAATTCAAACTTGCCTCAGCAAAAGTGAATCGTTTTAAACTCACTCCAACAACATTCTTCCTTGCATTGATTCGGGCCGTACCAAATCCGACAATTCGGTTATTAGAAACGGAATACATAGGAGTTAAAGCAAACTCAAACTTGCGCATTGGAATGGTTCGATTGTGAAGACTCACGCCTGGCATCCAATTATCATAGCCATTCCAGCCAACAATAGGCAACCAAAATAATCTTGTCTTTGTTGGATCGTCAATACCAGTGGCAAAATCTAGAGTAATAGGCTCCCGAGTTCTAAGTACTCCTGAAGTCCGGATATTATTATTTCCTCTATCAATATCCAAGGTTCCTGGAGTGTTATTAACATGAATGTCATACCCCTTTTGAGCTCCATTAATAACGTAGCTTTTCCAATTTCCAGCCTCAAACCCATCAAACCACACAGTATGTTCCTTTCTGTCAGAATCCAAATAAGAAACTGAGAACGGAGCGTCGATGTCACCTGCGTTGAAAACACTTAGCGAAATAACACCGTCCTTTTCAGATACCCGTTGCGCTTTGTAATCAATCACACCATCCGTTTGAATTACATCTTCAAAAAACCAGCGCAAATTCTTTCCTGAAACGGATTCAAATACATCACGAATATCCTTAGGGGTTGGGTGCTTGAATTTCCATTTTTCAAAATAGGTAGACATACACTTTTTGAATAAGTCATCTCCGAGGTAGCTCTTCAGATAGTTAAAAGCTAGCCCAGTTTTCTTATACATTATAGCTCCATAATTTACATTTGAAAAATATGAACTATGTGTTTGAATTGGTTGATCATTACCGAAACGTGCAGTGATTCCATACGTCAACTCGTTTTGATAGCTCAAGGGAAACCTATCTAGTCCTAGCTTTTGTCCTAGTTTTTCATCTAAAATTCCATTGTACAATTTTGGGTCACCATATTTCCATTCAAGTGTAAGTGTTTCCATGAATGAGTTAATCCCTTCATCCATCCAGCCGTTTTCACGTTCGTTACTTCCGAATATTCCGTAGAACCAGTTGTGACCGACTTCGTGAATAATAACTGTAGCCAGTTGGAAGTCGCTACCTGCATTACCAATTACTGTAACGTTTGGGTATTCCATTCCACCACCTGCACTTATTGTTCCATCTACCGCTGTGCACTGATTATATGGATAATCTCCTGTCCAATATGAGTAGCTATAAAGGGCATCCCCTATGTATTCATTGGCTTTTTCCCATTTCTTGGCATTCTCTGGTGTGAACAAAGCCCAAGTGGTAACCACTCTTTTTGTATTCGGTAATTCGCGAGATCCTTTTCTTACAATCCATCGTTTGTCAGCAAACCAACCAAAATCATGCACATTGCTTTGCGTGAAACGAATGGATTTCATTTTCTCTGAACTTGGAGGAAAGGCGTTGCTTTCATCGGCTGGAACTGCCTTCTCCGAAAGTTCGTTCATCCATTTCACTTCACTTTCAGTTTGCAGATCTCCCGTAGCACCTACGATATAGTTTGAAGGAAGATTGATTGTTACATCAAAACTTCCGTATTCGCTATAGAATTCTCCTTGTGTTAAATAAGGAATTGGTTTCCATCCTTGCGCGTCATACACCGCTGGTTTTGGGTACCATTGTGTGATTTGATAGCTCTGTCCAATGTGTCCCAAGCGACTTATAGAACCGGAGGGGAGTTTCACTCTGAAGGGTGTAGCGACTTTAATTTTCTCTCCTGGTGCCAATGGCTTTGGCAAATGAATTAAAGCAATGTCTTCATATCCTTGAAAAGCGGTATAGGTTACTGGTGTTCCGTCGATCACAAAATTCAAAGAGTCGATATATCCAATGTCTCTTCTTTGTGCGTAGAATAGAAAATAATTTCCCATGCTCGCTAATTGCTTCGCTAGAGCGGTCTTTTCATTCTTGTAGCCATTTGGCCAAAGGTGAATATATAATTCAGTGAGCGTGGCTTTAGAATTATTGATGTATTCAAATTCTTCATTGCCATAAATAAAATTATTGACATCGTCCAACGTCACATCAATCTTATAGTTGACTTCTTGTTGAAAGTAGCCTTGGCCAAATGCCAGAGAAGAAATAAATAAAGAGAGTGTAATTAAAGTGTATTT
>JBJOKO010000106.1:0-8415 GCA_046046035.1 Bacteroidota bacterium
ACCTTCATTCAGTACTCTGTAAAGGAAGGGTTGTCGCAGAGTCAAGTGCGCTGTTTGTATCAAGATTCACGCGGCTTTATTTGGGCGGGAACACTCGGTGGTATCTCGCGTTTTGATGGAAGAGATTTTGTCAATTTTGATAGAAGAAGTGGATTGCTCAACAATCAAATTAATGTGATTGAAGAATTGAGCAACGGTGTTATCCTAGTCGGTAGCGCCGGCAGTGTGAGTGAGATTTATGCGAATCAAGTAAAGAGCTATGCACTCGAAGGTGATTTAAAAGAAAGTGCAGTCAACGCGATATTCCAAGACTCGCAAGGCCGCGTCTGGATTGGGACAGAGAATGGTTTGTGTTTTTTTGAAAGTGGAAAAGGATTTGTCTATCCAGCCACAAAAGAGATTGCATACAACGATCACATCAAAGCATTCGCTGAACGAAATGATGGTTCTATTTTTATTCTAACAAAAGAAAAAGTTTGTCTCTATAAAGACGGACATAGTGCTGTTTTTTATCAACCCGAAAATCCAGCGATTACGTTTTTCGATATCGAAGAAGACGAGTCCAACATGATCTGGCTTGCCACGAAGGACGCGGGATTGATGTGCATACTGCCCGATAAAACAGTCTACACGTATTTGGAATCAAGCGGACTTACTACAACAACAATCACGGGCATTACGTCAGATAAAAATGGAAAGTTGTGGTTGTCATCGCGCTTTGGTTTTTTTGAATTTGAAAATGGAAAAGCCACGGCATTCAATGAGAGCAATGGACTGAAAACCCCCGATATCCGTGACATTCTGCGAGATCGCGAAGGCAATATTTGGTTGGCTTCGTATGGCAGTGGTTTGTTGAAATTCGCAGGACTTGCGTTTTCGGCCTTCACACGATCCGATGGATTGAGTAGCGATGCCATCATGTCGATCACTCAAGATCAGAAAGGCACCATGTGGTTTTCGACATTTGATCAAGGTGTTTGCAATCAAATCGAAGACAGCATACTTCACGTTAATTTTAATCAATTGCTCAACAACCGCATTTGGACGAGCTTGTGTGATTCTAAAGGTGTGATGTGGTTTGGCTCGTCGTTCGGTCTTTTCAGTTATGATGGATCAAATTTCAAGAGCCATGGAAATGCAGAAAGAGATTCGCTGCTCGACCCGATGGTGATTTCATTGTTTGAAGATTCAAAAGGTCGATTATTGATCGGTACCGCGAAGGGACTGTGTTACATCGATGGAGGCCCAGTGCGCACATTTCAAAATCTAAGTGGAAATCCAGAAACACGTGTGCGTGATATCAGTGAAGATCGCGCTGGAAATATTTGGTTGGCTACGCGCAATGGTGTATTTAGAATGAATGAAAAAGGCTTCACCAAATATGAGGAGGCCAACGGATTGCCAGATAAGACGGCCTATTGCGTAGAGATCGACCCGATGAATCGCATTTGGGTGGGCACACAAAATGGACTTGCTCTTTTGTCAGGCGATCGATTTGTATCGCAATCCATCGGCGAAGATGCAGGATCGAATTCTGTGAATTTTTTGAAGTATTACAACGGTCAAATCTGGTTGGGAACCAACAATGGTGTATTCAGCATTGAGGCAGGAGAAAGTATCAAAGAAGATAATTTGCGCATTCGCAGATATGGATTGGAAGATGGATTGAGAAGTCTGGAGACCAATCTGAATGCGGTTTTCGTCGATAAGTCAGGCGTGCTTTGGTTTGGAACAACAGAAGGCGTAATGGCGTTGCGCACATCGGAGTTGAATGCAAAAATGACTCGCACCGAACCGAAAATTGTGATCACTAATGTGCAATTGAATTTTTTGAATCCAGATTGGTCGAAGTTCAAAGCAGAAGTTGATCCCGTGAGTGGATTGCCGATTAATCCTACGGTGGATTACCGCAACAATCATTTCACATTTCAATTTACAGGCATCAGCACATCATATCCAGAAGACGTTTCATATCAATTCATGCTAGAAGGATTTGATGAGAATTGGCAAGCTGTAACGAAGGCGCATTTTATCACATACAGCAATTTGCCTTATCAATCTTTCGTGTTTAAAGTGCGTGCTGTAAGTCGCGAGGGCGTGGTGAGTGAAGCGGCAGTGTTTGCCTTCACAGTGCGACCACCGTTCTGGTTGACATGGTGGTTTATTCTTTTAGAAGTAATAGCGGGACTTGGTTTATTGGCCGTGGTCTGGGTGGTGCGAAGAAGAGTAACGCGTGCGAAATTTGAGAGAGAAAAATTGGAAATGCATTCACGCATGTTGACGCTCGAGCAGCAGTCGTTGAATTCGAGCATGAACCGCCACTTTATTTTCAATGCGTTGAATAGCATTCAGTATTACATCAATCGTCAAGATCGCTTGGCGGCGAATAAATACCTGAGTGATTTTGCGCGATTGATTCGAAAGAATTTGGACAGCAGTCAGGAGACGCAGACACCGCTTCGGGAGGAGATAGAGCGATTGGAGCTTTACCTCAAATTGGAGCACATGCGATTTAAAGATAAGTTCGAATACAAGATTGAGGTCGATCCCGACGTTCCCCAGGATCTGATCAAGGTTCCGGCGATGTTGCTTCAGCCATTTTTAGAAAATTCGATATGGCATGGCTTATTGCCGAAGGAGACCACAGGCAATGTAGAGGTTAAGATTAGCAAGCAGGGCGACAGTTTGCACATGTTGATCAGTGATGATGGGATAGGAATTAACAATTCGCTGAAGTCCAAATTGGACACAGATAATCACATTTCGAAGGGAATGGAGATTACAAAAAGCAGGATAGAACTGATACATAAGATGACGGGAGAAAACATCCAACTTATTGGCCCATATCAGGTTAACTCCGATACTGGTGAAGTTTTGGGTACGAAGGTGGAGATAATATTACCTGTTAATTTTAGCGAACTTTTTTTGCAATAGTGTTGTATAAGTCAGAGGATTAGCTATATTTGTTTGTGATTTGAAGAAGAAAGCATGGTAAAGTTGTCAAAATACATAACATTAATTCTAGCACTCGTTGTTGTCTTATCGTCATGCACCAAAGATGAAGAACTCATGCAAACCGCTACTGAAAAGGGTTTGGTGAAGTCTTACGAAGCTGGTGACGATACGGAGAGTGAGGATTTGGGCGGTGGTCCAAGTTCCCTACCGGGCAATTCGGGTGGTCCAATTGTGGACGATGAGGATGATGAAAACGACGACGACGGCGGTTCTATCACCGATGACGAGGATGATGAGAACGACGACGACAGTTCAAATAAGAAAGTTCAGGGCTAAAATCCCCAAAAAATATCGAAAACCCTCTCGTGATTCACGGGAGGGTTTTTTTTTGATTCCGGATTTCTGATTCCGGATTTCTGATTCCTGATTCCGAATTTCTGATTCCGGAGATTTCTAATCTCTAATTTCTAATCTCTAAAATCTAACTCTAGCATGCTAGCACACTAGCACGTTAGCACCTTCTACCTACCACCTACCACTTACCACCAACCACCAATTTTTTCCGCTAAATTATTTAGCAAAATGACTATATTCGCTTTCTGAAAGTCTCTTTACCGCGCTCCGAGCCTTTCAGACCATTACACATATTTCAGAAGTAGGAGAAAGAAATGGAAAGGTCGGTCATGCACATGGACTTGGATACGTTTTTCGTGTCCGTAGAGCGGTTGATGGATTCTCGCCTCAACGGGAAGCCTGTATTAATTGGCGGCACCAGCGATAGAGGTGTCGTGGCCTCATGCAGCTATGAGGCCCGCGCATTCGGAGTGCACTCGGCCATGCCGATGAAGCTCGCACGCCAACTCTGTCCCGAAGCCATCATCATCCGCGGCAATTCATCCAGCTACCTGAAGTACTCCGATATCGTGAGCGGTATCGTACAAGAAGCAGTGCCCCTATTCGAAAAAACATCAATCGACGAATTCTACTGCGACCTCACCGGAATGGATCGCTTCTTTGGCTGCTACAAGTTCGCCTCAGAGATGCGACAAAAAGTAATTAAGGAAACAGGACTGCCCATTTCATTCGGCTTGTCGGCCAATAAAACCGTATCGAAAGTCGCAACAGGCGAGGCAAAGCCGAACAATCAAATATTGGTACAACGCGGCACAGAGAAATCTTTTTTGGCGCCGCTCTCCATTCGCAAAATCCCGATGGTGGGCGAAAAAACCTATCAGATTTTGCGCAACCTTGGCATCAAAGACATCCGCACATTGCAGGATATGCCCGTAGAATTATTGCAACGCACACTCGGCGAAAATGGATTGATGATTTGGAAAAAAGCAAACGGCATTGACGATAGTCCCGTCGTTCCTTTTCACGAAAGAAAATCACTCTCAACCGAACGAACATTCGATAAGGATACAATAGATGTAGAAAAGCTGAGAGGCTTGATAATCGCCATGACCGAGAACCTCGCCTATCAATTGCGCAAGGGCGATAAACTCACTTCATGCGTGACCATGAAAATTCGTTATTCCGATTTTCAAACACAAACATTGCAGTGCAGAATTCCCTACACCAGTGCCGATCATTTGCTTGTTCCAAAACTTTTGGAGTTGTTTGAAAAGCTCTATCAACGCCGCGTGTTGGTGCGATTAATTGGTGTTCGTTTTAGTCATCTCGTAAGTGGTGGATATCAAATTAATTTGTTTGACGACAATGAAGAGCGCATCAATTTGTATCAAGCAATGGACAAGATGCGTCAGCGCTATGGCGATAGAGCGGTAATCAAAGCAGCAGGGATACAAGCTCAAACAATAGGTAGAATAGACAATCCATTTGATGGCGGTCCTCCTGTGCTCTTGGCAAATCGCCGATCGTAGTATTAAATTTCTGTGCTACTTTGCAGCATGCAAATGATCACGCGCTCCCTACTTTTTGTTGCCCTGTTTTTTTCTTTTTTATCTATCCAATCGCAAAGCAATTTGGTAGATAGTCTGCAACGAATTCTTCCTCAACTACAAAGCAAAGAACGCATGCGCGTACTCGGTGATTTGTGCTGGGAAATGAGTGGCACAGATGCGATTCAAGCCGAGAAATATGGTCGCGAATTGATGACAATGGCCACGGCATTGAAAGACAGCACTGAAGTTGCAGAGGCCGCGAATCTCTTGGTGGTAGCGCTTTACAGAAAGGGCGACTACGAAGAAGCATTGCGTTACAATCGCAGAGCATACGCCATAAGAAAGAAGGCAGGCGATCCAAAAGCAATAGGTTCGACGATCAATAAATTCGTCAACATTTTTGTCGATCAAGTGCGCTTAGATAGCGCATTGAAATATGGACTCGAAGGTGTAGAAATTTATGAGAGCAGAAAAGACACGGCTAACTGGGCGATTTCATTAAACAACATCGCATCCATTTATCAAAAAGACAGAGATTTTAAATCGTGTTTGTCTACTTCACAAAAGGCATACGATCTGAGTTCTGCCATCGGATTTTCGTACGCACAAGGAGGCGCTGCGGGCAATATGGGCGCGTCTTTGGAGAATTTGGGAAGTCTTGACGAAGCATTACAATGGTATGAAAAAGCAAAAATTCATTTCACTGAAGCGGGCTCTGATGTGGACTTAGGAACAGTGGCGAATAATGTGGGTGTGATTTATAGAAAGCAAAAAAAGTTTGATCTCGCATTGATCAACTACCGCATCGCTTTCGATATGGCTACACGTATTGGCGCTTCGCAAAGTATAGGTCACGCGAGTGTTAGTCTCGGACAATTGCTCACCGAAATGAATCGCGCAAGTGAAGGCGAACCGTATTTGAGAGAGGGAGTGAAAATTGCAGAAAGAGAAAACCTCAATCGACTGCGAATCGTTTCTTACACGGGACTTGTAGAGTGTTTGGCCAAACAAGGAAAGGGTCAAGAAGCAGCAGATTATTTAGGAAAATACATGGCGCTTCAAGACTCGTTGTACAACACCGAACGTTCGGAGTTGCTTCAAGACATGCGCACCAAGTATGATACAGAAAAGAAGGAGCGTGAGAATGAATATTTGAAGCAAGAAAACGAATTGAAAGAGCGTGAAAAAACGCGTATTCAGATTGGATCTGCCATCATCATCACGTTGATATTGATAGGCGCTTATTTGTATTACATCAATTATAAAAGAAAGCAGCGCGAGGCGATGCAACGCGAAATCATTCGAGAGCGCGAACGCGGTTTACTAGCGGTTTTTGATGCTACGGAAGAAGAAAGAAAACGAATCGCAAAAGATCTGCACGATGGAATCGGTCAGCAATTGAGCGGACTAAAATTGAGTTGGGATGGATTGCAATCAAAGATCTCCAACACCAATAACGACGAGGCCGAGCGACTGCGCACATTGACTTCTGTACTCGATGAAGCTTGCACGGAAGTGCGCACGATTTCGCATCAGATGATGCCGAAGTCTTTGCAAGAAGGAGGCATACTTCCGGCGCTACAAGACATGCTGCGCAAGAGTTTGGGACTAACATCTATTTCATACAAAATAGAGCACTTCAAAGTAGAGGGAGAGCGATTTGATGAGCGTGTTGAAATTGGTTTGTATCGTATTTCACAAGAGTTGATCAACAACATTATCAAACACAGCGGAGCAACAGAAGTCGCTGTTCAATTGTATCGAAATAAAAATAGTTTGATCTTGATGATTGAAGACAATGGCAAAGGATTCGATCCGCTAAAAAAGCGTGATGGAATAGGCTTGATGAACATCTCCTCTCGTTTGAGTACAGTATCTGGAGATGTAGTTTGGGAGCCAGGTCCGGAGTCCGGTACTGTTGCCACCATTCGAATTCCCATTGCTGACTAAGCAGGCTTGATTATATTTGAGGGCAATTAACCTCAAAGTGGCTCTAAACGTTTTACTTGTCGATGATCACGCCATCGTTACCGATGGCTTGCTAGCGCTGTTGAATGACCAACCTGATTTAAACATCAAAGGTGTGGCACGCAACGGTCGCGAGGCGATTGATATGGTGAATGTTTTGAAGATTGATATCGTTTTAATGGATATCGATATGCCTGAGATGAATGGCATCGAAGCCACCAAAGTTCTCAAGAAAGATTTCCCAGATTTAAAGATTGTGATTCTCACCATGCATGATGAGAAGGCCATGATCCGTATGCTTTTGGACATCGGCGCCGACGGATATTTATTGAAGAATAGTTCGAAAGACGAAGTACTAAAAGCATTCGCGAATGTTCACAATGGCATTCAGCATATTTCTGAAGAAGTAAATACTGTTCTCCTCACTACAGAAAAAGCCGCAGAGCGCGATGGAAAATTGGGTGAATTAACGGAGAGAGAAATAGAAATTCTAAAGTTCATCGCCGAGGGTTTGTCCAACAAAGAAATTGGGGACAAGCTTTTCATTTCCCACCGCACCGTAGACACCCACCGCACGAATCTCATGCAGAAATTGGGGGTTCATAATATCGCGGGGCTTGTCCGCACGGCGATACAAGGTGGGTTGGTTTGAAGTATGAAGTTTGATGTGTGAAGTTTGAAGTAAAAGCCAACAATCAGTCACTAGTCGTTTTTTTCCATCACACCTCAAACTTCACACTTCAAACTTCACGCTTCACACTTCAAACTTCCTACTTCCAAAGGCAACCATCCACCGTTTTCCCGTTACTTTTTTACCCGGAGCTTGAACTTTGAGCGGGGAAAGTGGGTTTTTTTGGTGAAATTCAATGATTTTGAGTTTGTAAAGTGCTGTTTATCAAAAAGATGCATTAATAAACGTCAGATGTTTTGAAGTTTGCAATAAAATTTTACTTTCGCGTTCCGAACGGAGATAACGAGTTGAGGGATAAATGAAATCAAAACGAACCTATTAAAAACGAACTGATATGTATTGGACACTTGAATTAGCATCATATCTGGAAGATGCGCCTTGGCCAGCAACGAAAGACGAGTTGATCGATTACGCAATGCGCGCTGGAGCACCATTGGAGGTTGTAGAAAACCTTCAACAAATTGAGGATGATGAAGAGGTATTCGAGAGCATCGAGGATATCTGGCCAGATTACCCAACCAAAGAAGACTTCTTCTTCAACGAAGACGAATATTAATTTTATGATATTGGGATAAACTCCCGAAACCAAAGGAAGCCGCTCCCAGGGAGTGGTTTCTTTTTTTTGGTACATCTATGACACAAGAAAAGCAGGAGAAATACGACAAAGCTTATTTGAAAATGGCAAGAGAGTGGGCAACACTTTCACATTGTCAGCGCAAGAAAGTGGGAGCTTTGCTCGTAAAAGAGGGAATGATTATCAGCGATGGATACAACGGAACACCGAGTGGTTTTCCCAATCTATGTGAAGACACAGATGGAAATACCCATTGGTACGTTTTGCATGCTGAGGCCAACGCTATTTTGAAAGTAGCGCGATCGGCCAATAATGCCAAAGAT